>JAZGEP010000308.1:0-4266 GCA_036478815.1 Methylococcales bacterium | reverse complement strand
TCTGACGAGCTTTAACTTGGTCGATTGGTCAAGGTAAGGTTGAAATGCTTTGAGACCCAGCTTATTAGCCGTAATATCGAGTTGTGCTGAAACCGGGTCGATGGCAACCTTACCCTTGGTGTTGATCGTACCGGTTTTATTGACTCCAATTTGAACGTCTAAACCGAATTGATTGGCGGGTTCCGTACTAAAGTCACTGACTCCAATGGTGATTGGTGAAAGATCGAGTTTTAAGGGGTCACCCTCGGTTTCCTGAGTAAAATCAACAGTGTAATCATTGAGCGCTACGTTGACAACCTTAACCAGCCAGGGTTTGCTGTTGTCGCTCTCTGTCGTTTTTTCCGGTTTCTTGACCGGCTCCTCGGACGACTTGCCCACGAATAAAGTATTGAAGTTGACCTCACCGGTTTTACTGATGTGGGTTATGAATTTTGCAGCTTTTGAGTCAACCTTGTTAATAACTACCAGTTGCTTGATCAGGTCGAATGAAATACCAGTCAGTGAAAACTCTGGAATACTGATCACTGATTGATCAGAATCTTTCGGTGTTATATTGAAATCATTTAAACGAACAGATGCATCCGAAAGTACAAGTTGTGGCTGATCTCCTTCTAGGTGGAAGGCGTAATTGGTTTTGACACCGAGTTTACCCTTGGGGATTTTGAAATTGAGTTGGTCTTTTGCATAGTCCCAGAAAGTATGAGCATTTAACGCTTTGATTTCCAATTGTCCTGTTGATTTGATTGATGGATTCAGCTCCAGATCGCCTCGCCAATCAAGAGAACCACCTGCACCAAGATTCAGAGACAAAGAAAGTCCTTGCTCATCATCTGATAGCTTTGTTGTTAAATTTTGAACGTGAAGATTGAGTGGAGTAATATCCGTTTTGAAGGGACTATCAAGTGATAGATCGGCAAAATCGATTTTTCCTGTTTCGATTTTGATATCTTTGACCCAAACCGGGAACAGTTCATCTGATTCCTCCGAATCCTCTGGCTCCTCCTCAGGTTCGCCAGGTTTTGCGAGATCAGCCAGATTCAGTGAGCCATCTTTGCGGATTTTGATGTTCGCGTACGGTTCGGTGAGGCGGATTTCGTCAACTGCCACCGCCAACTTGGCAAAAGAATTGATCACACCGTAGTTGATGAATAACTCACCCAAGCCAATGATTTTTTCATCGTTGGGCTCTTTCATTTCAAATCCCTTCAGGCTTAATGCTAACGTAAAAGGATTGAACCGGGCTTCAGCTAAAGAGCCAATTTTTCCTGTTTGCTCTTGAATGATATCCGGTAGCTTGGCTTTTATGGCCCAGGGAACCACAAAAAAACCGAGAATGGCATAAAAAGAAATCAAGCCAGCAATGATTAATAGTGGTTTTTTGTATTTCATGGTTGTTGCCTTCTTATTATCTGGGAAACGCTCAGTTTCACTGAGGGTCAATACGGTGCAAGTATTTCACAAGTAACATAGAAACCACAGAAAAAAACATACACCGAGTTTCTGTATATAACTATCCAGACTCCACATTTTTGGTTCCCACTGTTCTGTGGACATTCTATCTAGAACGCTGCGGCACTCCAAGACACTGGAGCATCTTCCGCTGCGCTCCCACGTTAGAGCATCCCTCCAATTAGTTAAGGAGCAATCATCAAGTGTAATCTGGATGAAGCATGGGTAATCCTGGTAGATTGAGCGTACACCACTCCCGGATTTCGTAAACTTCATGCGGATTACATATTAACTTATTTCGTGCATGTTCCCTACGTTTGAATAGTTACAGCAGATTGGATCAGTTTATCGCGCACCAAATTGAGATGTAATCTCAAATTATAATGCTGATCCTCGTAGGATAAGGGGATTTCAACCTTGTGCACTTCGGTTTCAATATTATTCAGTTCAGCAACCAGATTTTTGATATCGTGGGCATCGTTTTCTTCATAGGATTTCTGGTCTATTGCTCTCAATTGTTCATACCAACGGTATATTCTGGAGCGAGTTCGCCAACGAACAACAGGGGGGATAATCTTTGATAAAGGCAACAACAGCGCAAGCAAGGGTACCAACATCACCTTCATTTGATCGATAAGAGTGGCGATCCAGAAAGGCAGGTAGCGTTGTAAAAACGGCGCCCCGGATTTGTAGTAGCGAGTGGCGACTTCATTGACAGGAAATTCGTTGTATTTGGGTGAGGGGAATTCGTGCTCAGTTTCAAATAACTGAGCATGACCATGAACTTCGTCGGCTGCCTGCAATAGCAGGTAAACCAGAGCTGGATGCAGGTCATCTCGTGCCACCAGGTTGACTGTTGGTGCAATCAGTGTTGTTGCGTTCGATGGGATATTCTTAGCCAGATCAATAATACCCTCGTGTAAGGTAATTTTGGATAAATAGCGATGTAATCGAGTATAGGCATCGGCTCGTTCAAAATTCATCAACACAATGTTTTCATTGTTGAGTAGTTCCTGTACCGCCTCAGCAGTAGGGGAAGTGATCATCATGACAGCATCGATCTGGCCTGCAACTAGTGCCTGGCCAGCTGCTATACCTCCCAAGGGTAAAGCTTCAACGGTGGAATTCATCTGGTTATCACTCAGCAACTGCATCGCCACAGTCCGTGTACCACTGCCTTCTTCGTCAATAGCAATTTTTTTGTTTTTAAAATCAGTTAATTGATTTAACGACTCGTCTTTTTGATAAAAAAACCAAAGTGGTTCGTAATATAAACTACCCAGTGTAGTCAACACAGAATCTTGCTCAATTACACTGGTTCCTCCTTGAACGAAGGCAATATCAGCGCTATTCTCATTCAGGCGTTTGATATTTTCCGCTGAACCAACGGATGGAAGAATTTCCACGGTAATATCGTTACGTGCCAGTATAGACTGATATCGTTTTGCAATTTTGAAGTAGGCCCCATCTTCACGCCCGGTTGTAATGACAATCTTGTCTGGTGGCGCTGGTTTAATAAATTTTGATGCGAACCAAAATGCGGCGATTGTAATCAGCAACGCAGGGCCGATGGTAATCAGAAGATCTTTGTAGGTTCCGTTTTTTTTCTGCATGAAAGAATCTCCATAACTTGATTTTCACCTTAATTCTACGTTGTAAGATTGCTAATGATCTGCACGCACCATTGCGATAGAAAATGGGCAGTCAACGCCGTTTGGTGAGTAAAACGCACCCTACAAAATTACTTTTGAATCATCTCGGTACTAACCTGACACAGTAGAATTAACAATCAAGATTTGTGATAACTGTGAATCATCGTAAACGCTTATGTTGCAACTTAATGCAATAGCACTCGATTACCGAATGGCGTCACCTGCGACATTAGTGGATACAGGTGTTAACAAGAACGAAAATGGTGGAAAAATAAACCACCAATTCATTTTATCCGATTGTACGATCCTTACCTGTGATGCGCCATCCTCTTTAGCTGCTAAAGTGAAATCAGCGACGGTTTGTTCGATACTGGCATCACCAATCAGTGGGTACGTACCGAACAAAATGTGTAACGCATATTTGGATGTGTTCAGGTGCGACGCCTCTCCGTATGGTGTGGTTAGTCCACTAAAATCTCGGGCATGATTTGTAATAGCACACCCTGACATAAAGATAAGTGGTGTCAAGCATGCGAATGTAAGACTGAGTTTTTGAATAGTTGTTTTCATTATTTTGTTATCCTATATTTAAAAAAAAATACATAGTATTTATCTAATGAAATTGGTCAGAATAGTGCTGTTAAGCTTGTTTCAATTGCAAGAATAAGCATTATGGAATCGCACTCACCATCGAATGAGGGGTAAGCCTGCCGGGAAAGAAATCCAGATTATCCTAAGGAACGTGCACGAAATCACTTGGTCAACTGACTTGCCTTTTCGTCCGTCTTCCGCGTTGTAGCTACGGTTGCATAGCTCACTATGCGTCCTTCGCTGCGCCTTGAAGACAAACAAAAATTCTGCGCCAGTTGACCAAGTTATTTCGTGCACGTTCCTTAAGATTTAGGGTGGAAAAACGACTGTCAATAACGCTAAAGCACCAGACCTCGTTGGATTCGATTATCACTCGTAGGCAGTGACTTTGCCGCGATATCGCGGCTAAAACCACTCCTTACGTAGCGCTTAGATCCCTATCATGACTGACCACAAATTTGTGGTGCCTGATAATCCAGATTCAATAACCGAATATAGTTTTGGCCTAAAGCAATATTTCTGAATGCTTCATCGCTCAAATATTGATTGATTAGGCTATTGACTTCTAGCTCTT
>JAZGEP010000307.1:0-2472 GCA_036478815.1 Methylococcales bacterium | reverse complement strand
TTGTTGATATCTTCCTCTGTGAGTCCATCAATTACAATTTCCAGTACCGATTCAATATCAGCGGATAATTCGGATTTGGTCACGCCTTTTAATGTCGGACAAAAAGCATCATTGGTTGAAGCGTGTAACGCAGCGTATTTGGAACCAACTTTTGAGCCTGAACGTACCACGCCACCTGGAAAAGGCAGAATGATATTTGGAATCTTTCTCATCGCCTCCACAGCTTTTTCACTAGCATCCAAAGCCACTTCAAGTGATTCGGCCATCACCAACAAGTTACCACCACCAATCGCATTGACCTTGCCTGTGGTTTCTTCGACAAGAAACTCACCATCCATCACTGGAATACGCCAATAGCGTTTGTCATTAATCAATTTTGAAGTTTGAAATCCATCACCAAAGTAACGCAGGTTTTTGCCTAAGGGAATACGATCACCGCCATCAATTCCTGCAAACAACGCTGATCCAGGTGAGGTTAATACTGTTTGTCCTGCGCGAGTTTCTACTTGCTTCATCAAGGCTTTGTTGCCCATGGCAAACAACATGGCGGAGACACCAGGGCGACCATCCGGTGTTTCTGATGGATCAAGTTTACATTCAATATCAGCTTCACATCCACACCCAATGACCGATGTGGCAAAGCCAGTCATAGACAGTGCAGAATTCCACGCCCATTGTTCGGTGTGCGCGGTAATGATTACGCGCGTTGCTTTCATTGGAAACGCTTCAGCGAAGGTTTCATCAATTGTGACACCGTTGATAATCATTGCGCACCTCCAACGGTTGGATGCACTGTCAGGCTACCTCTGCCATCCTCGGTGATTTCATCATCACTGATTTTGAAATTACCAACCTTCATGGTCATATAACGTTCAAAATAATCTTTTAAATGTTTTTCCACGGATGCATCATATTCCGGTCTGACAACATGGGTGGTTCCCCAGGTTACTTTGACAACCTCACCATCTTCAACAACTAATTCGCCATCTTTGAACACATAATCAGGTGTCTCGAACATCGCCTCTCGATCAGCATTGTCGGTGTACACGGTAATATCTGCCCAATCACCATCGCCCAGACTACCACGATTCACCAAGCCGGTAATTTTGGCAGCGCCAGCACGGGTTAGAATGGCAATTTCCTGCAAAGTATATTCGCGTTCGATTGATGCCAAAGTGGTCATGTTCTGCGCTTCAGGATGAATGGTTGCCAGCATGTCATTGCGGAAACTCTTATCCATCAGCAATCGTATCAAATGTGGATACGTGGTAAACGGTGCGCCATTCGGGTGATCTGTGGTGAGAAAAATCCGCCATGGGTCGTCTACCAGCAGGAAAATCTCCAGACCAATTGCCCATTGCAATGCGTTTACGAAATTTTGATCTCTGTACTTAAACGGCACCAAGCCACAACCAGCATCACACTCAATATCCATGCACACCCATTTATTGGGGTTGGCAAAACCGTGATTAGCGTATTGACGCATATTGTCGCCAGACGCTGTAATGGTTTGCCCGAACATAATTTGTCCGACATCCAGGGAGATATTTTTATTGCTATTGATGGCTTCTGCGATTTGCGCTGCGCCAGATGAAAATTTGAAATCACCTTCAGTTCCGTAGCTATGGAATTGAATGTGGGTTAAATGCATCGGCAGACCATCGACTGCTTGAATCGAATTTAGAGTGGTCTCCATATTCCCCGGCACACCCAGATTACAACCGTGCACGTGCAATGGATGCGGAATACCTAGCTGTTTTACCGCTGTTGCCAGTGTTTTCAGAATATCGCGCGGAGTGACTTTGTAATGAATATTATCTTCATCAAGATCCAGTTTGCGCTGATTAAACTTGAACGCATTAATCCCGCCTGGATTCACTACTTTAATACCAACACCTTGTGCCGCTCGCAGCGTCCACGCCACATAATCATTAATGGCTTGCTGATCTTTTTTTGCAGTCATCATACGCAGTAAGTAATCATCACTACCGAGCATTACATAGCCGCCTTTATCAAGAATAGGAATGTCTGCCATTTCCATATGTGCTTGTCTGGCATTCACCGGCAACACAGCGGGCTCAAAACCAGCTGTATAGCCCATTTCAGCATAGCGATAACCAGTTACATGAGTGCTCGGCATCGCATGCCCTGTGCCTGAGCGAGTAATGCTGGTTCTGGCAACAGGATCTTCGCGGTGATTTTCCGGCATCAGAATTCTGGCAATATTGCCTTTGCCACCACCAATATGGGTATGCAAATCAATCGCGCCAGCCATCACTACTTTGCCGTTGATGTTGTATTCTTTATCAACCTTGGCATTCTTGGGCTGTTTAATAATGCGCCCATCTTTGATGTAAATATCCAGTTGTTTGCCATCAACCCCGTTTGCAGGATCGTAGACAATGCCACCTGTTAATTTTGTTAACATTTCTTGATTTTCCTGTGTAACTATTCAGCGAACTAGTAAATACT
>JAZGEP010000306.1:0-7652 GCA_036478815.1 Methylococcales bacterium | reverse complement strand
TTTTTGTCCGTCTTCCGCGTTGTAGAAACAGTTGCGTAGCTTGCTATGCGCCTATTTCTACGCCTTGAAGACGAACAAAAATCCTGCGTCAAACTTTCGTATATTATTAAATCCTCGTTCCTAAGGAGTGAGGATTTAATAACTTCCCGATTTTGACTTGCCTTTTGATCCCATAGAAGCACTCATCAAATAGTTGCGTAGCCTGCTATGCGCCCATTTTATGAGTACTCCTGTGAAATCAAAATGCTGCACCATACTTCGGTAACTTATTAAATCCTTACTCCTAAGTACTTCAACACTGAGAGGCGATATGTTTAAGTTATTTCATACGCATTCTTTGATTCATGCTGCAAATTGAAAAGTTTGACATACAGTCCATCAATGATTTTGAATTCAAAGGTTATGGGTTTACTGACTCCAAGTGCTTTCATTACAGAAATACTTGCGTTAAAATTTAACCTATTGAAGCTTCAGGGAACGCCCTTCTCGAATATCAACTATTTTCCAAACAATGAGAGATAAAAAATGAAGAATATAAAATTGTTTTGTCTGCTAAGTTTAGTGGGCCTTATTATTCTATCTGGCTGTGCTACAAAAGGAGGAGAAGCTAGTACACAGAATGACCAAAATGCGAAACAGGAAATGCCTCGCATTGTTGGCGATATTCCAGCAGGAAGTCCTTTTTCTAAAATTGATATTGGTATGCCCATGGGACAGGTCAACGATATTATCGGATCACCAAGCGATCAGAGTAGCTATGCCACTGGCAAAGCCTTTATCCCTTTTTACTATGGCAGCGACACTGCGAGAATTGAAGCTTATTATAAAGGGCAAGGTCGAATTACCTTTACTGGAGGATCAGGATTTGGAGGTAAAAGCTATAAGGTATACAGAATCATTTATGATCCAAATGAAAATGGGTACAACGAAAAGTAATTCGGTGTTAAAGTTGGTGGAAATTATTAAAAGAAATGGAGTCTTAAATATAAAGACTATTCGATATTTTTGAAGATAAATAGTAAGTTATTAAATCCTCACTCCTAAAGGGCTCATAGATAAGATTCGATTGAAAGATAAATTTTACCGTAAAAGTGAGGGACCAAAATCCGCTTCTCCGCAGTAGGCTTTCTATTCTCGGACAGTCTCCTAGTAGTCTTTCAATGTGATATTGATGGGTATAGGGAGTTGAGAAGTGGTTAGCTGCTAGGTGCACGAGAGCAGGACTAGCAGGCTAATCCAAACGAGTGCACGCAACGCAGATGACCATTGATCGGTTTTCTATATCCGTCCATATCACATTGAAAGACTGCTAAACTGAGATTATCTTTAGCCTGTATCGATTATGACAGAATAGAGTCAGACAAATACGGTTTATTATAATAATATAAATACATGATGTTATTACCAAATATTTCCACATCTTATTGAATAAGATTTATTTTAATATAATCAAGTAAATACTTTCTTGATATTTCCTTTTCCACTCAAAACCTTCAAGCATTATTTTCGTACTTTGAAATCAAATAATACTAGTCATTTGCGCCGCTGGCTGTTGCCGGTTATCTTTATTGTGGTTGGTGTCGCGCTTTATTCACTGCTGATACTCTTTAAAAAAGAATCCCCTACAATCACCACCAAGGCCAAAATCTGGCCTGTCAATGTCATGCAGGTAAAACTGCAAGCACATGCTCCAGTGTTGACTGTCTACGGTGTTGTTGAAAATCCGGGTGTACTCAAGATCAAAACACCCGGTTCAAGTTATATCTCCACATTACCAGTAACCGAAGGGCAAATCGTTAACCAGGATGATTTGCTTGTGCAGCTGGATCAGCGTGATTTTTTGCCTAAAGTGCAATCAGCAGAGGCAGAAGTGTTAAGCGTACAAGCAGAAGTCTCCAGTCTTAAATTGCGCCATGCTATGGATTCTTCAACGCATCAAACTGAAAACAAAATGTTGGCGTTAAAAAAGCTGCAATTATCTAGAACCGAGATGCTAAAAGAAAGAAAACTGGGGTCTCAAGCAGCCGTTGATCAAGCTGAGCAAGGCTATCAACAACAGCAACTTGCAGTTGCACAACGTCAGTTTTCAATGCAAGAATATCCGCATAAAATCAAACAATTACGTGCGCAACTAACCCAGGCCAAGGTTGATCTCAAGTTGGCGCATCTGCAATTTGAACGCAGTCGCATCGTTGCTAAATCAAGATCAATCGTAGGACGTGTCGATGTTGCGGAAGGTGATCGGGTTGAAGGCAATCAACTGCTGTTTTCTGTGTATCCTTTTAAAAGCATGTTGGTGCGCGCCAAAATTCCTGCACCGTATGTTCCTGCTGTTGTTTCGGTACTGACGATCGACAATGCCGATCATCAGCAATTGACGGCAAGAGTGGATGGCCAGGATATAGAGTTATTTTTGAGCAAGTTGTCGGGTGAATCAGATACCCGTGGCACCGATGCTTTGTTGTTTGCGAAATCAAATGCTGAGCACTTGCGCAAAGGTATGGCATTAACTATTTATCTTAATCTGCCAGAGCACACACAAAGTATTGCCATTCCTTATGAGGCGTTGTACGGAAATGATCGCGCTTATAAGGTTGTTGACGGGAAAATGCAAGGGATTGAATTAACCAGGGTAGGGGACACTCAAGGGCCCAATGGAGAGATTTGGGCGTTGGTAAAAAGTGATGTATTGGCAGATGATGACTGGTTGGTGACCACTCATTTGCCAAACGCGGTGAACGGCCTGGTTGTTGAACCGCGACAGCGACAACCATGAGTGAACAATCCAACCTGATTACCTGGTTTGCCAATCACAAGGTTGCTGGTAATTTGCTGATGCTGGCGATGATTATTGGTGGTTTGGTTGCTTTAACAAAAATCAATGTTCAATTTTTTCCGCGTTTCGATCTGGATTTTATTAGCGTCTCAACAGTGTGGCAAGGTGCCAGCGCTGAAGATATTGAAACCAGCCTCACCATTCCGCTTGAGCAGTCATTAAGAACTGTCGATAGCTTACGTAAAATTCAGTCTACCTCGACCGAGGGAGTGTCGAATATTTTCCTGGAATTTAACGAGGGTTCTAATATAGTTGTGGCGCTCAATCAGGTCAAACAACGCGTTGATGATTTTCGAAATCTGCCACAAGATGCTGAACAGCCTGAAGTTGTTAATATCATTGCCTATGAACCCGTAACCCGCCTATTACTCAGCGGTGGAGGAACTATTGACGAGCTACGCCAGTTGGCGAATCAGTATGAGCGTGAATTGCTAGATCGTGGCATTGCTAATATCAAGATATCTGGTTTGCCAGAAGAACAGCTGGCCATTGAAATCAGTACGCAACAGCTATCTGAGCTGCAAATGAGTCAAGCACAAATTGCCCGTCAAATTGCCCAATTAAGTCGGGATATTCCCTCAGGGAGTGCTGGTGAAAGTGAAAACACTCGCCAACTTCGTACCTTAAACCAACGCAGAGATACCACTGCGTTTGCTCGACTGACGATCAAGTCTGATGCAGATACCCATATTCAGTTGGGTCGGATTGCCAACATTGAACGACGTCCTAAACCAGGGGGGGTTACGCTGAGTGTTGCAGGCCAGCCAGCAGTCGAGTTAATGATCCGCCGTTCACCAGATGGTGATGCATTGGAAGCAGCTGAAATAGTTGAACAGTGGCTGAGTGAAAAACAACAATCTTTGCCAGCTGGTATTAAATTGATATCATTTGATAATCAATATAAATATATTCAACAACGTATTCAACTGCTACTTAAAAATGGGGCCGGTGGTTTACTGTTACTGGTCATCATTCTGTATTTGTTTTTGGCGCCACGAGTGGCGTTTTGGGTGGCATTCGGAATCCCTGTGTCTTTTCTGGCGACAATGTTAGTGCATTATCTGGTTGGTGGAACCATTGATATGCTCAGTCTGTTTGCTTTTATTATGGCGCTTGGTGTGATTGTTGATGACGCGATTGTGGTTGGCGAGGAAGCACTCACGCAGTTTCAAAATGGAGCATCTCCAGAATTAGCAGCACAGCGCGGTGCGAAACGCATGTTCGCCCCGGTGTTTGCATCGGCATTAACCACGATAGGCGCATTTTTTCCGTTGATGTCAATTAGTGGCCCAACTGGAAAAATTCTGATTGCATTACCCATGGTAATGATTGCTGTAGTGCTGGCATCACTGATAGAAAGTATCTTTGTATTACCGTCTCATCTGCGCGCATCGTTTACCAAAATGGCCAGTCATGGAAAAACAAGCATCAATCTTGGCGACCATTTTCATCAATTTAAGGAAACCTATTTTCGGCCACTGATCCGTTTGGCAATTCACTACAGAGAAGCCACTATCAGTCTGATTCTGGCATTATTCATCGTCAGTATCGGTGTGTTGGCAAGCGGTCGCGTACCCTTTAGCTTTTTCCCTGGCCCGGATGGCACCGTGTTATATATCAATGCCAAATTTTTACCAGGCACGCCAAAAACGTCTGTTGATAATTTTATGCAATCGATTGGTAAGACATTAATGGAGACCGATGCTGAGTTAACGGATGATGCAATTGTTGTTCATGCAATCACGCATCACGGTATTACATCTGGAGAAGAAAATGGCTTGAATGATCGTGGTGACCATATTGGTTCCATGGTCATTGAAGTGTCTGATCCAGATAGTCGTTCAGTCTTGAATGTAGAATTTATTAAGGCTGTGAAACAAAAGATTGTAATTCCCCCCGGATTGGATATATTAACCATTCGGCAGAAAATGACGGGGCCACCAGGACGTGATATCACGCTACGATTAACAGGTGCTTCGGCAGATGTATTAAAACGCGCTGCAGAAGATTTGGCGAACCAGATGAAAACAGTCAATGGTACCATCAATATTGATGATGATATGCCGTTTGGCCGTGAGCAGTGGATTTTTAGTTTAACTCCGCGTGGTGAACAGCTGGGATTAACGACTGAGCAACTGGGACAGCAACTCCACACGGCTTTTGATGGAATCGTGGTACAACGTTTTCAGGACGGCCCGGATGAGGTGGAAGTGCGTGTTATGTTGCCAGCGTTTGAGCGCGAACATTTGTCAACCCTGGCAAAGTTGAATGTGACTTTGGATAACGGACAGACCGTACCTTTTCAGACGGTTGCCAAGTGGTATCCAAAACAAGGGTTCGAAGTGTTGCGTCATGCTGATGGTGCGTTAGCAGTGGAGGTTTCATCAGGGATGGATCGTGGACATAGCACTGTTGATCAAGCGCTGGCAACCATTCAATCAGACATCCTGCCTGATTTGCGTGAAGAATATGGCATTCAAGTCTCTATTGCAGGGCGCTCAGCGGATGAGTCACAAACCATGGAGGATATGAAGTATGGCGTAGTGATTGGATTAACGTTGATTTATTTAGTATTGGCTGCAGTATTTTCTTCTTATGGCTGGCCACTGGTAGTGATGACAGCAATCCCTTTTGGGCTAATCGGAGCCTTGTTTGGGCATTGGTTACTGGGTATCGATATGACCATCTTGTCGATGTTTGGATTATTTGGCTTATCAGGAATTATTGTTAATGATTCGATTATTCTCGCAACCTATTACAAGGAGTTGCGAGACACCGGAATGGCAATTGATGATGCCCTGGAAGAAGCAGCCTGCCAACGTTTGCGAGCAGTATTGCTAACCTCTTTGACCACAGTGGCTGGATTAACTCCATTATTATTTGAAACCTCACTGCAAGCCAGCTTCCTGATTCCTATGGCAGCATCGATTGCATTTGGATTGGCATTTGGAACCATACTGGTGTTGTTTTTTGTACCGGTTTTACTGTCTTGTTATGAGCTGACTGGAGAGTGGTTGATGAAGCGCAGCCAGCGCTTGGAAGAATCTATTCACTAAGGAACGAGGATTTAATAACTGGGACATTCTGGCTGGTCTTTTTGGTTCTGACGAAACGATCTCAATCGTTTCGTCAGAACCAAATATCCTGCGCCATCATTGTTCAAGTTATTCCATGCACGTTCCTAAACTGAGTCAAGAATATTTTTATAACTTCAGAACTCCTGATGTCGAGGATTATCGTTGAGGAGTGAACCCGAACAAATTCATTTAAATGCTGTTGGGCTTCGTTCCTCGCCGCCAACCTGAAATAACCCACACCCCTGCTTTTTGATTATCGAAGGGGAGCAAAAAATCTGAAAGGTTTTGTGCCGCGAAAATGGTCAGGCGAAATCCACCAGTCCCCGCTCATTGCAAGTTTGACAATATCAATCGAATGTTTTTCAGCGCCCACTGGGGCCGTACCCATCAATGACAGTCCTCCAGGTATCCCTAACATGAGTGCGCTGGCAAATTTAATCGGTGTATAAATTAAACTGCCAATGCTTGATCCTGCAATATATCCAATTTCTGAAGCTTCCATCGCTTGACTGGCGTTGATCGGTGCAAGTGTGAGTGAGCAGATAAGTGCCAATAGTACAATAAGTTTGTGGGGGATATTCATGAACAACAGTTCTCCGTGATTGTTTTCTTAGTAATATAAAGTGTAGCTGCTCAGAGTGCCTTCTATTTTGTCCAAGAGCAAGTCAAAATCGGGAAGTTATTAAATCCTCACTCTAAGTGTAAATGAGCACTTTCAACGCAGCTCTTGGACAAAATAGAGGGTAAGCTGAGTAGTTACCATAAAGTCACACATGTTTTCAATATTGATTCCCCAATATAGAAAAGGTTCATCCTAACGATTAGAGAACTGTGAATTTAGCAATCGTAATCATCCAGTCATTGTTAGTTCGTGGCGGCTTTATTGCTGGATAGAAATGTGAGCTAATCATGCTATCATCATGTCTACCTGAAAAAGAAACCTTGTCAGTGAAATTATCAGCGACCACATCCAATAAAAACAATCTGTATCAGCAGAGGAAAGCAAAATGTCACATAATAACAAGAGACGACAGTTTTTAATATTGATCTCTTTGTTCTGTATCACTGTAGTCGCACACGCCAGTCTGCCTGTTTCAGGCGAACGCAATCAATTGATCAATCCCGGTGAGATCCCAAATGGTTTATCTGCCAGTGATTGGGGCGATATTCAGACGCAAGTCAGTGCTGGTAAGTACAAAGCCTATCCCGATGTCAACGGCGGCTATATTTCATCCAATCCAGCTCACGGTTGGCAAATTCGTTACAGCGACGATGGCACCACAACATTATTTTCACAAGACCATGCAACCAGCGCCTATCGGCTGGGGTTTAAACTCAGTGCGATTGGTTATTCTCAGTTAAATCCCTTACATCGCCCTCAGCAAATCACCGCACAATCTTCCACAGTCACTTACCAATGGAGCGATACACTGCGAGAACGCTGGGTTAATTCAAACAACAATCTGGAACAGTGGTTTATCCTGGATAAACGCTCAACAGGCGCGATCAAACAACAACCGTTAACAGTGCAAATGACTCTGGACAGTGATCTGAAAGCCATACTGAGAGGCAATGCAATCAGTTTTACAACACCCTCAGGCAGCACTATTAGTTACAACAAACTAAAAGTCTGGGATGCAAATGGTCGTGAACTACCAGCAACCATGCAACTGGCAGGACAGACACTCAGCCTGATTGTGGAAGATGCACATGCCAGCTATCCGCTGACGATTGATCCT
>JAZGEP010000305.1:0-5062 GCA_036478815.1 Methylococcales bacterium | reverse complement strand
TGATTGCCGTTGAGATCATAATCATAGTGGGTGATCTGGCCTTCACCACCAATGTTCAGCTGTAATTGACTGAGCTGGTTAAACTCTTGTTCCAGCAGACGGGTTAAGTTGCCGGACGGGTCTTTTGTTTCAGTTTTCTTGCGGTTGCCCATGGCATCCAGCGTGTAGTGAACTGTATTGCCGAGGTTGTCCCTGATATCAGTGAGGCGATGCGCGGCATCAGCGGCATCATAGGTGTATTCACTAAACGAGGCATCTGGCAACGTCAATTTGATGAGCTGGCCGACGTTGTCGTAGTCATACACAGTGGTTTGACCGTCACGATTCTCACTCTTCAACCAACCACGTGGGGTATAGCTGAGCTGGGTGATTTGACCATTGGCATCGGTAATCGTTTGTGGTCGACCACTGGCATCGTGGTTACTCAGTGTGGTGGTTTGACCGAGTGGATTGGTGACTATGGATAAATCACCGTTTGCAGTGTAATCATAAGTGGTGACATCATTGATATCAATGCGCGGACCATCCATGCTTTGCAAGAGCCCAAGTTTGCTGCCACTGGTGTAATAACTATATGTGGTGATGCGCTTGGCAACGCTTTGTGTATCGGTAATGGTGCGCCGAATCAGGCGCCCCGTGTCGTAATCCAGATCAGTGGTCTGACCGGGTTTGCTGATTTGAGTGGGGAGCCGGTAATCAGCATGCCATTGGGTGGTAATTGTCCGTTGTTCTGGTGTATCTTTCGCTTCAGTGCGGGAGGTTTCCAAGCCGAGTGTATTATAGACCGTCTGCGTAATGTTGCCATTCCAGTCGGTATATGAACTCGTGAAGCCATTGGCATCGTAGCTGCGGTTTTGCTTGTCACCACTGCCACAAGTCGCACAGCGGTCGCCGTTAATGTCTTTGACTTTTAATCGGCCTTGAGCCAGTTCGAAATCATAGACACGAACATCGCCTAATATACCCGTAACAGAGGTAGTACCATCCGCATTGTATGTTAATGAAACACGCTCAGCACCATTGGCATGTTCGGATAAAACAACTTTGCCTTCTGCGTTATACGCCCAGGTTGCAAAACGCTCACTGTTTTCATCGGTGATGCCAGTGAGATGATGTGGGAATTGAGTGTCTTCATACTGGTAGGTTTTGTTTTGTCCATCTGGATAAGTGACTGAAACTAAATTGCCATTCGCATCATAGCCATAACTGATTGTGCCATCCGGAGTATTGATTTGGCTAAGGCGTGGCTCGTCATTATTGGCTTCATAGCTAAATAGTAAGCTACGACCATAGGAATCAGTAACCTTGTCGAGTGTTTCCAGGTTATCATCACCCCCTTCGCCACTACTCAGAGCGTAAAATAGATTGGTCACCCGCCCATTGAGTGCGGTCTTCGAGATCAACTGACCGAATAGATTATAGCGTTCGCGGCTATCATTGGTATCCGTAAAGACCCAGTCAGAATCATCTTGAACCAAAGACACTTCAGGATTAAATTGACCAAGATAAACACCATTACTTGTAGAACCAAATAAATATTCACTACCATCGGGACGCTTCAGAATCTGTGCTGATTGCACATCAGAAAAAACTGATCCATTACCACCTGAAATGATAAAAATAGCGATGGTACGGGTATCACCGCTGCTTCCGCCGCCACTAGAAATTCGGCAAAAATTATCACCTAAATACTCAGCACTTGCTCCAGAGAGTTTGCCGCCCCAGACAGTACCTTTAATCTCAGCAAACCCTGAGAGACAGGCAGCGCTCTGTGAACTGTAAATACTAGAGGTAATGCTTTGTGACCCCGGATCGCTGCTGGTCTGGTCATGAACACCTTGCGAATGAGAGGTAGTGCTGCTATTCAGCAACACTGAGTTGAAATTGTGCCGCCATTTTTGTCCTGTGAAGTCCTGGTTGTGTGGACGTGCAAAACTGTTGTAGTAACGCGTCAATCCTATACCGCCATCCAACGGCGCTTGGTAATCATTCTCAAGTTGGGTTTTGCCACCTGTGGTCGGATTACAGGGATTGCCTTCACAAAGCTCAGGTTTAGGTTCAGGAGGTCCAGTTAACCAGGACTCATCATTAATCGACTTCCAGCAGATATATTCCCCATTGTAGTTCGTTAAATTAAAATCATCAGGGCACTTAATATCAAAAAATAATGCTTGTTCAGTATCTTTTACTCTGGTGTAGCCTGCTGGAGGTGATATTGGAAAATAAATGCGTGGATACGACGAAAAGAGTCTGAGCCTAGTGCAACAAATAAAGTGAAAATCCGACTGCCCGGAATAATAGAACAATCATTACTAGAGTAACAATCAAATACTTGTCGTCCTGAAGCAGTCTTAAACACATCCAGAAAATCAGCCAAGGCTTGATCAGCAAAATCGGTTAAATCATCATAGATAAAAGGACCACCACCTACGTAACCCCAATAGCTGGAAGGTTCAAATTGATTTGTTATGATTTTAACAGGTTTTATATCTGGTTCAGTAATGCTAAGACAACCAGAGCTTAAACTTGCATATTCAGCAGAGTCACAGTGTATTATGGCAGAGCTATTGCCTGAGTAACAATAGATCAGTAATAGCAGAACAAAGTAAGTTACACGAATGGTTGGTGATAAAATAGTAGTACTCATGCTCATAATTTTCTCTGACTAACTGTGTTGATGTGTAACGCCGCATATCAAGTACTCTACCCGTTGTTTTGTTTAGGGCAGATATCCGGCAAAATTCGCGGATTGAAAGACTAAAAAAGAAGCAAGCAACACAATTTTTGATAAATATCGTAGACGGATATTACTGACCAGATAGGAAACCAAAGAAATGATTAATGAGCTCGTTAGAGTTTGCATAGGGAAAATTGTTTTATAGCTGGTTTCAGGGGTCAATGCAGTGTTTAAAGTCTCTAGTTGGGCTGATAACTTTTTTTGTTGAATTAACCGCACAGATAGTACTATAAGTATATCTGTATGTCAGCTATTTTTACTATTTATAGTTTTTTGTAT
Source organism: Methylococcales bacterium (assembly GCA_036478815.1). Taxonomy (GTDB): domain Bacteria; phylum Pseudomonadota; class Gammaproteobacteria; order Methylococcales; family DRLZ01; genus DRLZ01. The sequence continues at coordinate 2,046 of JAZGEP010000305.1, read as the reverse complement.
TGTGTATGGATGATAATAATTGTTTAATCAAACGTTTGGTTTCCTAAAACGACGAAGCTATCAGGAATCGCTACACTTCAATCGTTAAGGAGCTAAGATTTAATAACTTTCAGATTTTAACTTGTCTTTTGGCCCCCCAGAAGCACGATTAAATTAGTTGCATTGCCTGCGAAACAGCAACGCAGTCTAGCGACAATAATCAACCGATAGAAAACCGCTCCGTGACCGTGTGAATATAGCCTGGAGGGGCGAGTTATCAGCGAATATTATGCAAGTCTGGTGATTCCCTCGCATAACTGCGATAACGCATTATTCGAATGAGCAACAATGCTAGTTCTTTAAACTGGGTGAGGTTATCCAGTCAGCGCATTAAATTTCTCTACAAATGATTTCTGACTGTGTTGCAATGTATCCTCTTAACTCAAGGGGTTTCAGTATTGAGTGTACACACTTTTTTTGCTGATAATTGTGTAGGAAACCTTACTGTAGAATGACTATGAACTGTTGCGACCATACCTAAGACGGGTAACAAGACAAGTCAGTTGCCGAAGTTTTTTCATGCGCGTTCCTGTAACAACTTGCTAAATTTGACAAATTAAACCATTCTGATAGCCTTGCACCTACTGTATAAGTGATTGATTGTTATGTGGATACAAAAAGAAATACAGCTAAAACAAAGACCGCGCGGGTTTCACATCATTACCAGTGAGATATTAAACTGTCTGCCTGAATTGCAAACTATCAAGATTGGCTTGGTGCACATTTTCATTCAGCATACCTCGGCATCATTGACTATTAATGAAAATGCTGATCCAACCGTTCGCCAGGATTTTGAGAACTATTTCAACCGTGCAGTTCCTGAAAATGAATCATATTATCGACATTTAGATGAAGGTTCTGATGATCTTCCTGCACATATCAAATCAAGCATGCTTGGTAGTAATGTGAGTGTCCCTCTTGCTAATGGCAGGCTTAAGCTCGGTACCTGGCAAGGAATCTATCTATGTGAGCATAGAAATCATGGTGGCAGTCGGAGAATTATTGTGACGGTTACAGGGGAGTAGGCATTTAGGACTGGAAATTAAATCCTCGTTTCTTATGCAGAAATGAGGAAACAAGACAAGTCAGTTTCGGAGGTTTTTTAATTCTGGTGTCTTAGGAGTGAGGATTTAATAACTTCCGGATTTAGACTTGCCTTTTGGCTCCACAGAAGCACTAATAAAACAGTTACATAGCCTGCTATGCGCCTATTTTATCAGCACTCCTGTGAAACCAAAATTCTGCGTCAAACTTTCGGAAGTTATTAAATCCTCACTCCTGAGGAGGCTTATTATGAAAATTATCATGCTATTGTTAGCAGGATTATGGTTGGTTAGCTCAAATTCACCAGCTGTTCAATTGCGCCACGACCATAGAGGGGAGGTATTGATATTCCAGTTTTTTTCAGCCGAGAATGATTGGGAATCTCTTATTCATATCCCTCGAAGCGCGTTGAGTGGTGCAATGATACTTAAACTGCGTGTTCGTGAAGGTATCAATGGTAAAGAAGTGAATAGTTTTAATATTTATACACATCATTCAGAAAATTGGCGTGCCAGTATTAGTAGAGATGCAAATAACCATGTCGTTTTGCACATTGTTGAGGGAAGGTGCATTGTTGCCAGTAACCTTGAATCCGGCGGAGCAGGTTCTCAGTTCCAGCTGGGTGCCAGTATGGGAACGATTGAAATCTATAAGATTGAATTAAGTCCAACTTTTAGTGAAGCAACAGACTGTGGAGATATCGCTGCTCGATGGAAACCACAAGGTATTTGGTTGACAAATCCACTAGCTGATCTGCGTGATACATCAAATTCTACGATTTCAGCCGAGATGACTCTGTTGAATGTAAAAAATGGATTAGCTGCATCGTATACAGCCACTGCTTTGAGTCAATTCAAGGATAAGGATATTGAAAAAAATCAGATTTCTCACACATCACCATTTGATCCGTCACCTAATTTATCAGAAGCGAATCCTTTAGCCACGAGTATGATTGGTGTTGAT
>JAZGEP010000304.1:0-2087 GCA_036478815.1 Methylococcales bacterium | reverse complement strand
GTAACTGTATGTCTGATCAATTAATTATTTTCGATACCACCTTGCGTGACGGGGAACAAAGCCCTGGCGCATCCATGACCCGTGATGAAAAAGTACGCATTGCCAAAGCGCTTGAGCGCTTGAAAGTCGATGTGATTGAAGCCGGTTTTCCTGCTGCAAGTGATGGTGATTTTGAGTCTGTTCAAGCGGTCGCTAACAGCATTACTGAAAGTGTAGTGTGTGGATTGGCACGCGCACTGGAGCGCGATCTGGATCGCGCTGCCGAGGCATTAAAAAATGCAAAACAGTTTCGCATTCATACGTTTATAGCCACCTCACCGATACATATGCAAAATAAATTGCGTATGGAGCCGGATCAAGTAGTAGAAATGGCGGTTAAAGCGGTTAAACGAGCACGCAATTATACGGATGATGTGGAATTTTCTCCTGAAGATGCTGGTCGTTCCGATCCGGATTTTCTGTGTCGAATATTGGAAGCCGTAATTGGTGCAGGCGCCAGGACGCTGAATATTCCAGATACCGTTGGTTATAGTGTACCTGGTCAATTTGGTCCAATGATTGGTCAGTTGATTGAACGTATTCCCAACGCTGATAAAGCTATTTTTTCAGTCCATTGTCATAACGATTTAGGTTTGGCTGTCGCCAATTCGTTGTCTGCAGTCTTGCATGGTGCGCGACAGATTGAATGCACTATTAATGGTTTGGGTGAGCGCGCTGGAAATGCATCCTTGGAAGAAGTGGTGATGGCAGTGAAGACACGTAAAGATGTGTTTTCTTGCCAACCAGGTATCGCTACGCGAGAAATTTTAGCTTGTTCCAGGCTGATTTCCTCGATTACAGGTTTTCCAGTACAGCCCAATAAAGCCATTGTCGGTGCGAACGCATTTGCTCATGAGTCAGGGATTCATCAAGATGGTGTTCTAAAACACCGTGAAACCTATGAAATCATGAAAGCCGAAGATGTGGGCTGGACAGCCAACCGAATGGTGTTAGGTAAACATTCAGGGCGCAATGCATTTCGGGCGCGTATGGCTGAATTAGGCGAGGAATTCGCTACTGAAGAAGCTTTGAATAGAACCTTTGCCCGTTTTAAGGCGCTGGCAGATAAGAAACATGAGATTTTTGATGATGATTTGCAAGCTTTGATTTCAAGCTCGGCTGGAGATGAAATCAATGAAGTCGTGAAATTGGTATCGCTGCATGTGTGCACTGAGACAGGAGAGACACCAGAAGCCAATATTGTTTTGACAGTCGATGGTGAAGAAAAGTCAGGAACAGCACAAGGAAGCGGTGTTGTTGATGCAACATTTATGGCGATAGAAAGCATTGTTCACAGTCAAAGCACGTTGCAATTATATTCAGTGAACAATATTACCAGCGGAACTGATGCTCAAGGCAAAGTAACAGTCCGGTTGGAAAAAGATGGTCGTATTGTCAATGGCAAAGGAGCACATACAGATATTGTCATCGCATCTGCAAAGGCTTATTTAAATACCTTAAATCGCCTATATAGCACTGAACGACGTCAACATCCACAAGGTGTTGTTTAGGCTCTATTGATTCATTAAGGAGTGAGGATTTAATAACTTCCCGATTTTGACTTGCCTTTTGATCCCACAGAAGCGCTCATAAAACAGTTGCGTAGCCTGCTACGCAACTGTTTTTACAACGTGGAAGACGGACAAAAAGACAAGTCAAAATCCGGAAGTTATTAAATCCTCGCTCCTAAGAGTAGCTTGAATCCAAAATCATCATGATAAATATTTGCAATAACGAAAAGTTTGCATGCGTTTTTCGCCTTACAGATTTAACATGATTCCCTTCAGGAATAGTTTAGAGTCATTGAGCAATGAGGGTATTGCGAAACAAGTGCTGACCAGCGACAATATCGGCTGACTTTTTAGTTTTCCAGGAAAACCGGAGCGAGTGTTCTATCAAATTCTCACTTAGGAGCGAGGATTTAATAACTAAAGTTTCGGGGTTCAAAAAAACAAAACAAGCCATTGATTAACAAGGATAATAGCGCCCTAAAAGAGTATAATATAGGTTGACTTGAAATCACCATACAACTCAGATAGGACGCACAT
>JAZGEP010000303.1:0-5315 GCA_036478815.1 Methylococcales bacterium | reverse complement strand
CATTATTTGCCGGCAGCTTATAATTCAATAGCTTAGAAGTGGTTTTAATGAAATAAATGTAGAAATATCATTAAAACTCGTTCGTTAAATTCAAATATCAATGACTTACAAAGGTTAAAATTAAAACGTCCACTTTTTATGCACTGTAACCAATTGATTTTAATGGTGCCGGTAAATAATGAGAAGTTACAAATCCTCGACCTCAGGAGTTCTGAACCTCGTGGCTGTGGGTTATCGGCGACCACCAAAAGCATCAATATCCGCATCCGATGGCCGGACAACTTCTTCTGTGGGTTCTCCACAATTTTCTGGAAGGGGGTTGTTTTCAAGATCGCGAACAACTTTAAAAGATGCTGTGAAATCTTCAGTCAGGCGCACTTTAGGATTAGGAGGATCGAGAAGCGGAAACAGTTCAGAAGCTGCTGTGCCAATCCAGGCGATTGCAAAACCTCTTCTGCAATATTGAATAGCCGGTACTTCTATTTTTAGACTACCTACACAACTGTCCGGATTAATTTTTGGAAATTTTGTTTTAATTTCCAGATTATCATAATGGTCATTATCGACATGACCTCTCAGCCATTTAACTGCTCTTACGTCTTCGGTTTTAATACCATGATTGTAATAAGGCTCAATCTCCGCTTTCTTAACATTGACTCTCCTCCAATTTGCTGAAACACGTGCTTTAACACCCATCATAGCGTTAGCGCCATGAATACCGCCATCACGATCAGTGGTCATGAAGTCACCACTTAAATTTTCACCGTTTGGGAAAATAACGACAACATCTGTTGTTGGGAAATGCCGATCATTTTCATTGCTGCAATCATGTGGCAGCTGGATGGCTAGTGACGCGCTCGATCCTTCCAGATACTCGCGTGGAGCATCACCCAGGGCAAAAACATTTTCCCGTGCGATACCAATATGTGCAGTTACATTTCCAGCAAGTGCTATTGCACACATTGCCGCTGCTCCAGAAATTACTTTTTTCATTATTGACTCCTTAAGATTACGTATTTTGAGGAATGTGTACTGAATAACTTGATCAATTGGTGTAGGCCGTGTGTATTCAAATCGTCTGTTCATATACAAGGCGCAAAATCAGACGCATAGTGAACTATGCAACTATATTTTGCAGCGTCAAAGATGAGTAAAATGACAAGCCAGTCGTTCAAGTTATTTCATACACGTTCTTAACTTCAGGTTTTCGGTTTCCAAAATCCCTTTTTAACGGTTTAGAAGGTTGTATAGGGATAACTCAGATCTCTTAGAGACCAAACTCAACACTGTATAAGCACTACTTGTACCAAATACTTATTTTATATAAATATCATTATGTTAAGTTTGTCTTATTGCTAATAAAAATAAAGGAACTTCATAAAACAGGGTATATAACACAGCAACTGAGTGATAAGACCTGCTTCTATGAATGAAAACTGAAGAAATTAACCCAATTGCTTGTGTGGATGGAGCATTCACTGGCAATTTAAAGTTCAATTGGAGTGTTTTTTGAACAAAAAAAAGGTGATACAAGCCTAAACTTGTACCACCATGTGGTGTTTGCGCTCTTCCCTGAGTGCCGAGGGAGATACCTGTTAGTTCGGTACTTAACCTTGTTGTGAAGTTTGTCCTTGTGTTAGTTACGCACAAAATTTTTGTGCTGCTAAACCCTTATTAGTCAAACTTACTGGTTGCTGTACTAGGAGGCTGTCCGAGAATAGAAACCTACTGCGGAAAAGCGGATTTTGGCCCATTGTTCCGATTAAATTCGTTCAATACAGCAAGTATTCGCCTCATGTAATCAAAAAAATGGACTCAAAACCGCTTTCTCTCGCTACGGCTTCTATTCTCGAACAGCCTCCTAGTCCGTTTTTCTCTCTAACTGGTGAGAAATACGGGCTAGATGGATGATAGCTTACAGGATTTAGGTATCAATTATTACAAAATCCCAGCGTCCTCTATTTGTGTGCTGTAATGCACACTGAAGAACCAATTTCCATCTGTTGGCAACTGGTTTACTGTCCATGATTGAACAGTTCCTGGAGTGACTGGCAATGGTTCATTTTTCAGGTTTTGAGCGGCAAACCAAGGCACGAAAGTATCCTCTGCCAATGCAAATTGTTGAGTAGATTTGTTATAACCCAGCCATTCCACAATCGGTTTGTCCTTCGATGCTTTGATACGGTAGCTTTTCGCTCCCTCAGGAACAACCCAGCTTAATGTATAAGTACTATCAGCATTTTGATTAACCGTTGTGTCCACTACTTGATAACCACGTTTGGGTGCAGGTCGAAACAAGTCGGTATACATTAGAGCTTGTTGTTGACCGTTAGACATCATTCCTGGCAAATAAACATTGGTTCCACGTTCATAATTGAGCTCGAAAGCCTGTGCAAACAAGTCAACACCATCGACATCATCAATTCCAAACATGTCGTAGATGTGTTGTAGATATCGATCTGCAACATAGACTGATGCTTCAAACCCTGTGCTCGGATTAGCCTGATCAAGATAATAATCATAGCTAATGCCACTGGTGGTACCATCTTCATTGCGCATCATTTCACGATACAGAAAATAAGCATGGCCCAGGATCACATCTTCCAGATCCTCTATCTTGTAGTTAATTCCAGTTTGACGCAGAGTGCGCATCACGTGAAAATAAGCATCACCAGATATTTGAGCACCAAAGAAGTTATGAACAACGCGCTCTTCAAAACCAGCAGCGACAGTCATATTTAAAAAACCTCTTGATTTATCTTGTCCACGGGTCTCCAGTTCACCATCGACTGCCTGCGCTTCAACCAGAAAATCAATGCCTGACTTCACTTCTTCCAGATAACGGTTGTCTTCTGTAAAAGCGTACAGCCATGAAAAATTTTCAAAACGACGCAACCAGGCACGATAATAAGGTGTTTCCGGAAATGCGAAGTAGTTTGCACGCTCATCAAACAATTGGTCTTCACCATAATCGATGATTGCTTGATGCACACGTTCACTGCCAGTCAAGTAATACGCTATCGGTAAATAACGAGTTAGTTGATGTTCGCTGTCATATTTATCGATTCCTCTTTCTTCACCATACGGCACTGCAAGCGAATTATCCTGAGCTAGATCAAAACCATCCGAGTGAGCAATGGCGACATCCGTTTCATAACCAGCAAACTGGAGTACACGCGCCATGTACATTGGGTTTCCGCCGCGCCAGAAATCAACAACATCCTTCAAATGATCTGTGTAATGACGGCGCCAATGTGTATAGCGTTTCACTGTAAAGCTTGGAGCCTCTACAGGTGCGATTGAATGAGGCTCCTGGCTATTGTATTTATTAAAATAGTCTTCTTCCTCACTGAATGACACCATACGGTTATCACCAAGCATGGCTTTTGCATTGCGATAGTACTCAAAATCGGCACGAGCAACCAAAGGCCAGTCCAGTTTGTGACGCACAGCAGCTGAATCAGTGCTGGCAAACGCGATCGTAAACTCACGTGTTATGTGTCCACCCCAGTTAAAAGTCTGGCCATTTTTACCGCTATAGCGTGAATGTAAGCCGATATCTACCTGACCATCACCATCAATTTCAAATGATGCAGGAAAATAGTTTGCCATCCAACGTTGAGCCAAAGTAATGGTTTGATTTCCACTTTCAACTTTGGCATACGCAACACTGCGGTTGTTTCCGCCTTGCAGCTCTGTATTGCCAGCCATCACGACTCTGACACCTTTGTTATCAGCAGCAAAATTATAGGAAAAGTCAGAAGAGCAGGCACCAGCAACCGTCGGTTCCCAAGCATAGCAATCTGTCAGTGCATCCTGATTAAATGGATGGTTTTCCACATAACCCTGATAGATTAATGCTGTTTCCTGAGCAACCAGTGTATTCTGCCAACTGTCTCCATCATCTGCTACAAAAGTCACTTTTGGATTGGCATTGGCCATCACAAAGCGTACACCGTAGCCGTCATAATTCTGAGCAGTGAGTACTTGTTGTGATGCATTGCGGATAGTCAACTCGGTTTTAACATCGGAACTGTCTTTGACAAAATGAAGACGTGCTGTATACCAGAAGTGACCAGCACCATCATTTTTCTTCAATCGACCATCAACTCTTACGATGGTTGTCACCGGACCATTTTCTTCAATATTGACCTCAGTATTATTATCCGCTAGCGAGGTGTATTCCAGGCCATCCTTAATGGAATAAACAATCATCGAATCAGCAAGTTGTTCGACTCCTCCAACGATTATCGATGACAGTAATGATGCACTGTTTTTGTCGATAACAAACTGAGCAACACCTGTATCAACGGTGGCTCCGTTTGCTGTTTGTTGTGCCAGATTATCACCTGACAAAGCATTGGAATCTTGAACCAGTGTTACCTGAGACGTTCCATTTGTACTGACATCTGCAAGAAAATCAATATCCAGCCATCGTATTTCACCATTCGGATAATGTTTCAACGCTCTAAACTGCGAGGCAGATATTCCTTGCAATCCCAACTGATTCACTGAAGTAATACCAGATCCAGGTTGTAATGGAATACCAACACTGACCAACTCATTTACATGGTTAATGCCAGTAATATGACCAGGATGCGCTTCCAGGATGCTCAAGGTCGGTAATTCGCCCAGGCCTTCTGTTGTAGCATTCTGAAACACTGTTTCTGGATTATTTTCGGTTGGATCTGTGTCGTTAGTAACAGGGGGTGGATCGACTGGATCTATAGCATCTATAGGATCGATGGGATTTATAGGATCAGTATTTCCAGAATCCGTGGTGCTATCAGACGATGGTAATTTATAAAAATAGACATTTTGATCAACAGCATTAACGACAATAAATGCATTTTTGGATGGGATATAACGGAATCGTCCGTAAGTTCCTTGAGCATTTGATGCGGTTGGAATTACCGTATTGGTTGTCGCAGGTGAACGTTTGATCCACTGAAAAGCATCCAGATCGAGTTCATAGACATCTTGTGATTGCAACCCATTCGCTGATTCGCCACTCCATGCGATCATTGCCTTGGTATTACTGTCATAAACCAGGCCAGGTGCTCTTCCATTAACAATCGCGTTGTCTCCAGTGGTTACCAATTTTTTACGGGTAACATTTTGTAAATCAGATAAATCGTAGTAATAGGCAAGTCCATCACCAATTACCACCATTATCCGACGCTCTGGATCAATTTCGGCAGTCATGCGATCCGACAAAGGACTGTCGCCATGAGTAAGTTCAGTCCATTGATCGGTGACTGGGTTATGCATCAATAGAGAATCCTGACCAAAACTGAAAACGTTTTTAGTCACCG
>JAZGEP010000302.1:0-5404 GCA_036478815.1 Methylococcales bacterium | reverse complement strand
AGGATTTTTGTTTCTGACCGAACTATCTCAAGAGGCACATAGTCATTCTACGTAACGATTGAGATTGCGTTGGTCAGGAGCAAAAAGACAAGCAAGGTTGGTAACTTTGTTTCGTCAAACCACCTTATGTAAAACAACGCAAACCATTCACGATTAATGTGATTGTTATTCTGCCTGATCATTTGCATTGTATTTTTACTTTACCAGCCAACGATGTAAATTATTCTGTCCGCTGGCAATTACTGAAGGCTCACTTCTCCCGTGCAATCCCTAAAGGTGAACGAATTGTTTTGGCAAGAAGGCTCTCTCAGAATTGAAGCCGTGGTGAGTTACTCTCACTCTTGCATGGTTCAAGCAATATTATTTGAAAATCTCAATTTGTAAGGGCAGAATCAATAACGCCATGGTAGTCATACCATTGAAGTTGAGTCATCTGCATACAAATAATCTACACCTGTGAGAGGATATCAATTAAACTTGACAAACATATCAGGCGCCTGGTAATAATCATCATAAAGTGGGCATGGGAGCCCTGACACTTTCAACTTTATTTTTATTCAAAGATTTGTTGAAACTATATCCGATGATTCCTGAAAACCTATTTGGCGAAGAAATTATCCAGGCACTCAAGGCTATCTTTTTCAGTAATTCGAGATAATTATTGACACGCACCGTTTAGGAATCTACATTCAATGACTTGTGGAACTGACTTGTCTTTTTTGCCCCATTTCGGTATCAAGAAAATAGTTGCATAGCTCGCTGATACATTTATTTTTCTGCATTGAACTGGAATAATTATTTGACAAGCAGCCTTGCACCAGTTTCGGAAGTGTTTGAGTCCTCGTTCCTTAGAATCTTCTTATAAAAGAGAAGGGGTGGCGGAAGTTATAAAATCGGCAACACTTGGCTATAGCAAGTTTTTTGAAGTGCTACAGGGCACTTTAGGGGAGTCATTGCTGAGGATTCTTGGTGCGATCACTCTGTTTGTCGTCGGCTGGATTGTGGCTTTGCTGGTTCGCGCTGGATTATGCAAGGGCTTGAGGTTACAAAGGCTCAATTGTCGGCTTGGTTAGTCCACGGACGCTGTTTTTAACCTCGAGTCTTTTACCTCCAAACTGGCTTATTGGTTGATTATCTTACGTTTCCTGCCGACAATTCTTGGGAGGTTTCAGTTGCAAGGTCGACTTGGCCCTGTGCAAGATATGATTAACAAAATTCGTAACTTGCTCAGCTTACCCTCTATTGTGTCCAATCGCTGTCTGGAAAGTGCTCATTTACACCTGTAAACTCCGCGCTTTCGCCTTGCTTTTGGACAAAATAGAGGGCAATTTGAGCAGTTACTGATTACGCTGAATAGTTACCAAAATTCTACAAATGTTGCCAAACATATTTGCTGCTGGGGTTATTGGTTTTGTCGGTTGACTGGTGGCGAAAATACACAAGGATCTGACGGTTAACCCTACTAGTAGTCTTTCAATGTGATATTGCCGTGTATAGGGAGTTGAGAAGTGGTTAGCTGCTAGGCGCACGAGAGCAGGACTAGCAGGCTAATCCAAACGAGTGCAACAACGCAGATGACCATTTATCAGCTTTCTATACACGGCAATATCACATTGAAAGACTACTAGGAGACTGTCCGAGAATAGAGAGCCTACTGCGGGAAAGCGGATTTTGGCCCCTTTTTCCGGTTAAATTCGTTTAATACAGCAAGTATTCGCCTCATTATAATCGGAAAAATGGACGCAAAACCACTTTCCCTCGCTACGGCTTCTATTCTCGGACAGTCTCCTAGCGGCAATAGATGTTGATCGAGCCGGAATTAACATGGGGATTGCCAGTACAACAAACGTATCAACACGAATCGGCACTTTGGTTATTGTTTTTGTGTTTATTCCATCGTCGATAGCAGTGCTCAATGCGCTGGGTATAGAAGCTATTTCTCGGCCTGCGACTGAAATGCCGGGGATTTAATGGCATCGTTTATTCTGTTTACCGAGCAAGTATTGCTTGGTTCAGTGATTCTGATGATTGGCCTCTGGGTGGCCAATCTTGCATACAAAAGCATGATTAACGTTGGCGGTCAGAATAAAGAAGAGTATGGTCAGTATTGCGCGGGTCGGTATCCTTGGGCTGGTTACAGCGATGGGGTCGCGTTCCATGGGTATTGCCGATGATATCGTCAATATAGCATTCGGATTGACATTGGGAGCAACTGCCGTTGCTGTGGCACTTAGGGATGTGCATAAAATAACTTGAACAGTTGACTTGTCTTTTTGCTCATCTTCGGTGTTGCGAAAACAGTTACATAGCTCACTATGCGCCTGTTTTCGCGCCTTGAATATGAACAGTAATTTGATAAAAATGGCCTACGTCAATTGTTCAGGTTATTTATTGCACGTTCCTTACTTTCAGTCTGGCTGGGCGCGAAGTGGCTGGAAAACAGATGGAAAATTGGCTACCACGCAAAGATTGTTGTGCGGGCTGTCGGTATCGGAATCAACGGGATTTGACGAATGCATAAGCGCAACCAGTATTTAAACTTCACGCGTGAAGAAATCATTGCAACCGGTGCTGTGTTTTTATTGGCCAGCTCATTTTTTTGGTATTATTTTGTTAAAGATGACAACATAATTGAAAGCGTTCAAATAGCTCCAAGTGTCGTTCAGTCTGATAGCACTTCGTTGCGGACTGGTGATATCAAACAAAATCCACCGCAGCTGATGTCTTCGGCCAAGTCATCAATGGCAACGTCTGAGGTGTCCGCTTATTCAGCACAACAGCCGTCTTATGCATTGCAAACAAAACACACCAAAATTAGAAAAAAAAGATTTGAAGACAAAAATTTCACATCGTCTTCACAAGGTGTGGTGACAACAAACCATGTAACACCACGACAGACCACTGTTCAACTGACCAACGAAATCAAACGTCAAGCCAACACTGATGCAGCTACTTCTTACCGAACGCAATCGAGTGGACAGCAGATTGTCGCCAACCCCCAAGGTAGCAAAGCTGCAGATACAGTGACTCAGCTCAATCAATCTCAAGAGGAAGCACAGAGCAAGCTAGAAAATATTCCCTCTTTAAACCATTCAATCAAAAGCGATGTCACTCAAGTATTACGACTTCAAGGAACTGCGGCACCGGATAGTCAAGTGGTGTTATTTCTCAATGGCTACCGTGTATCTAGTATTATTCAAGTGAATCCTGACGGGCAATGGAATTACGAAACAGATATCGACCCTGGAAAATATACTGTGCGGGTAATTGATGATCAAAATCTTACGCAATCTGAAAATCTGCAGATTGTTGTTCCTGTAACACAACCAGAATCTCAGACTCAACGAACAGTCACTGTTGGTAATCTTAAAGTCAATGGAACTTTTGGAGATCGGCAGCATCAAGTGAAAGCAGGTGAGACTTTTTATAGCTTGTCCAAGTTATATCATGTAACAATTACTAAAATCACACAGGCAAATGATTTATCCACAGAGGTACCGCTTGAAATCGATCAATTGCTAGAAATTCCCAAACCATAATACTAGTACTGCGGCAATTTAGGATTGATGAGTACCCTGCCGGGTCTCCGTGGGAAAGACTGACTTCACTTGATCTATCCATCAGAGCTGCCTTGAAAGACTGTCCGAGAATAGAAGCCTACTGCGGAAAAGCGGATTTTGGCCCATTTTTCCGATTAAATTTGTTCAATACAAATAAGTATTCGCCTCATTTAATCGAAAAAATGGACTCAAAACCGCTTTCCCTCGCTACGGCTTCTATCCTCGGACAGTCTCCTAGCCCGTAACCGTACGAAGTACATCAATATTTTTTAGGAGTAAATACTGTGAATCAGTATGATTTCGATCTGTTTGTAATTGGCGCCGGGTCTGGTGGTGTCAGAGCAGCACGCATGTCAGCCGCTTTTGGTGCCAGAGTTGCGGTTGCAGAAGAACGTTATTTGGGTGGAACCTGTGTCAATGTCGGTTGTGTTCCTAAAAAACTTTTTGTCTATGCATCACAGTTTTCTTCAGAGTTTAATAATAGTGCGGGTTATGGTTGGTCGGTGAACGATACCAGTTTTGCCTGGAAACACTTAATTACACAAAAAAACCAGGAGATAGAGCGTCTTAACAATGTCTATGAAAAAATACTGGCGAATGCCGGAGTAACTTTATTTGATGGGCACGCCACGATTGTCGACCAACACACGATCAAGATCGCTGAGCGACAGTTCACTGCTAAACATATTTTGGTTGCAACGGGTGGTTGGCCGACTGTGCCTGATTTTCCTGGGAATGATCTGGTCATTACTTCTAACCAGGCATTCTTCCTGGAGACTTTACCAGACAGTATTGTGATTGTCGGTGGTGGTTATATCGCTGTCGAGTTTGCCGGGATATTTAACGGATTGGGGGTTGCAACCACACTGGTCTATAGAGGTGAGCTATTTTTACGTGGTTTTGATGAAGATGTTCGCCAACATCTTGTCCGGCAACTTGAACAAAAAGGCATAAAATTATTGTTTGAGACATCAATTAGCAGTATCGAAAAATCCAATACGGGATTAATAGCCAAGTTAGATTCAGATGAGACTTTATCAGCAGAACAAGTCATGTACGCCACTGGGCGAACACCTAAAAGCGCTGGTTTGGGGCTGGAAAATCTGGGTGTAGAGCTTGATCAGCAAGGTGCAATTATTGTCAACGCCCACTACCAGACCTCGGTTAAGTCAATTTATGCAATTGGTGATGTCACCAATCGAGTCAATCTGACTCCGGTTGCGTTAGCAGAAGGCATGTTTTTAGCAAAAAATTTATATGGGAAGACCGCTTCTGAGGTTGATTATAGCAATATTCCAACCTGTGTTTTTAGCCAACCAAATATCGGTACGGTAGGATTGACAGAATTGCAGGCAAAAAAACAATTCAACGATATTAGTATCTATAAGTCGATTTTTAAGCCAATGAAATATTCGCTCACTGACAATCAGGAACAAATATTAATGAAACTGATTGTTGACACACCAACTGATCGCGTCGTTGGTGTACACATGGTTGGCGCGGATGCTGGAGAAATTATTCAGGGGCTGGCGATTGCAATGAAAGCTGGTGCAACCAAAGCGGTGTTTGATGCAACGATTGGTATTCACCCGACTTCTGCAGAAGAATTTGTGACGATGCGAGAAGCTTCATCCTGACCCACATTTCTCACCAGATGGTGAGATGATCGCGTCGCTATTTTGATTCACCAGGAATTTTATGAAGGAGTGGGATAACGTAAGGTGGTTTGGCGGAATAAAGTTACCAAGATTGCGCAGGATTTTTGTTTCTGACCGAACCATCTCAAAAGGCGCATAGTCATTCTACGCAACGATTGAGATTGCGTTGGTCAGGAGCAAAAAGAC
>JAZGEP010000301.1:0-4338 GCA_036478815.1 Methylococcales bacterium | reverse complement strand
TGGGCGGAATTATTTATTCTCCTGTTCCGGCATTTTATATTCGCCCAACAACCATTGCCGATCTGGTTGATGAAACTGTTGGGCGCATTCTGCGATTTTTTGATGTTCCTTGCGATGAATTATTTAGGCCCTGGCAAGGCTTGACTGGGAGCGAGCGCAATGAGTAAACACATGCTTGTCTCTATTGCAGCGAGCCTCTTCTGTGCTAGCTTGTTAACGGCTTGCAGTCAAAGCCCGGTTACTGATCCTGTTGCAGAGCTACAGGCTGAGGTCAACCAATTAAAAGCTGTGGTTATGGAAACCCGAGCAGCCCATGGAACATCAGCGACTCTGTCTTTAAGCATGGTACAGCTTGCTGCCCAGATTAAACCCAGTGTTGTACTCATCACTTCCAATTTGGCATTTGCCTATAAAACCGGTGCCGGGTTTCTTTATAACAATGATGGCATTATTCTCACTACAGATCATGTGGTTCGAGTTGATGTGCGTGCCAAAAAAGGCGATGGCATCGAAACCTATTATGCCGAAAAAGTAGACATTGAATTTGCTGATGGGCGCAAAGTGAAAGGCAATGTGATTGGCATTGATCCTAAAACTGATCTTGCCGCAATTAAAATAGAACCTGACCAGCTGCCTGTACCAATTACATTGGCAACCCATCGAGTACAACAAGGTGAACTGGCGTTTTCGCTGGGACATCCGTTGGGTTTTGCCTGGACTCAACAATGGCGCCCAGTCAGTGCTGCTTATCGAGAGGAAAAGCTGTTTGATACGCCAGTACACCAATTGGATGGTGGCTTTTTGGAGGGTGATTCTGGTGGCCCGTTGGTTGATCTGGAAGGCAAATTAATTGGCATGATTTATTCAGCGATTAGTTATAAGTTCAAAGATGAGAACAAACAGGACAAAACCATTATTTATTCCTCCGTAGGCTGGGCAATTCCGGCAGAAACTATTGCCAATACAGCACCAAAATTAATAGCCGGCGACTATAAAATTACCGAATGGAAAGACTGATAATCCGATTGATATTGTTGATATACTCTTAGCACATGAAAATTTAGCATTTTGTGTGTGTGATATTTTGTGGAAAGCAAGACGGGAAATCTTAGCTGTAGTCACTCTACAGCAAGGTTTTCCAGCACAGGTATCTGCAAAAAAGCGCGTGCACAGGATGCTAAATTTTCATGTGCGGAGAATATAATAAGACTATGCCTAAAACTATTGCATTGACAATCAATAAAATCACAAACATTATGACTATGAAAATATTCAACCCCTCATGTTCTACCCGACACAGAGATGACCTAATGAAAACAATAAAATTTTTGAATACTCAATTATTACTCGGCTTCACATTGCTTCTATCAACTAGCGTGTCCACGCTGATAGCTGCTACGATTGATCTCAGGCCTGGCGATAGCTTTGAAGATGCAGTTGAGTCTCTACAAGCCGGAGATATATTAATTGTCCATGCTGGTACTTACACAGGTGAAGGTCGTATCAGTATTGCTGCACAGGGAACAGCTGCCCAGCCGGTTGTTATCCGGTCAGCCAACGGCGAAGCCAGACCATTGATCACCCGCACTGCAAGCGCCCCTATTCAGAACACCATTAACATTGAAGGATCGTCTTATCTAACGATTCAAGGATTGGAAATTTCCGGGAATGGTGGAGATGGTGTCAAATTTGGCGAACAACCTTCAGATCACGTTATATTACAAAATTTACGGATTCACGATATTGATACAGGCATCAACACCAAGGTTAATACTAATAATTTAACGATCCGCAATAATGAGATTTATAACACGGGTGCAAATGACGGTACAGGAGAAGGTTTGTATATCGGTTGTCACGATGGATCCTGTTCTACAAGAGATTCCATTATCAACGACAATCTAATCCATGATACTTTACCCGGCACAACCCAGGGTGATGGAATTGAAGTAAAACTTAATTCGCAAAATATCATCATTCGCGACAATGTTATTTATAATAGACCATTCCCAGGCATCTTTGTTTATGGTGGAGGTGATGTCAATATTGTAGAAGGTAATGTGGTGTGGAATAGTCTGGAAGGCATTGCGGCAATCTCAGATGCTAGAGTGCGCAACAATATACTGTTCGATAATGAAACAGGAATCGTATCATTTCATCACGAGATTGTGCCAGTCATTGAGAACACCAGGTTTGTGAATAATACACTCTACAACAATACTCTTGGGGTATCGTTGCGCTGGCAAGATGGCAGTAATATGATATTTGCTAACAATGCAGTCTACTCTCCTCGTAATGTTGCAATAGACAGCAACACCGCTAGCCAAACTGTTTCTTCAAATCTGACAGTGGGAGATGTTTTTGATACTTCAAATAATCCTGCAGACAATTCCCGTTTTATTGCTGGTCGCTCAGCAATGCTTGATTTTAAAATCGCAGCGAATCAAGATTTTTGGCCAACAGCTCAATCACCAGCAATAGGCGCTGCTGACAGCAACTTTACACCTGCGAATGATTTCAACGCAACGTCTCGTCAATCGCCGTCGGACATCGGGGCTTATCATCGCAACAACCAAGCGAGCAATCCTGGCTGGGCAATTGAAGCCACTTTTAAAAATGGAGGCTCTGGTAGTGGAACACCAGCTTCTGTCGATATTGACGGTGATGGCAATACTGATGCGTTAACTGATGGCCTATTGATTGTTCGCTATTTATTTGGATTAACAGGTGATGCGTTAATCAGTGGTGCTGTCTCCAACAACGCTACACGCACATCGGCTGCTAACATAGAAGCTTTATTGCTAACACTAAAAAATTCCAATACTCTCGATATTGACGGTGATGGCAATTCCGATGCGTTGACCGATGGTTTATTGATTATTCGCTATCTGTTTGGATTAAGAGGCGATGCGTTAATCAGTGGTGCTGTCGCCAATAATGCAACACGCACATCGGCTGCTGACATAGAAACTCGTTTACAAGCAATCCTGGCTTCGTAAACGCTGGAAATGTGACTATACTCTCCACACATCAAAATTTAGCATTTAGAGTGCGTGATATTTTGTGGAGAGTATATTAACGTAATTCAGCTTTGAGGTTACTCCATATACTCTCCGCACATAAAAATATAGCATTCATGGCGCGCGCTTTTTTTCGGATAGCTGCGTTGGAAAACCTTGCTGTAGAATGACTACAGCCAAGGTTTTCCGCCTTGCTCTCCACAAAAAATCACCCACCCTAAATGCTCATTTTCATGTGCAAAGAGCATACATTGATGAGGTTGGCAGACCAGTATGCATACTCTGCGATTGATTCTCCATCACCAATCGCAAAATTGTTATATATCCGATTGAAACCCTGTTGTTTAAAACAGTTTTCGAAATTCAAAACTATCTGGCAATATCTGACATAGCTTTTCATTACTGATTGACTTGCTAGCTCGCTTGTTTCCATTGTCTCTATCGTCCGATTGAATCGCATAATAGTCTGCTATCTTTGACCAGCGTAGCGGCATACCATCACTGATATTCAACCGCTGCCCATGCGCAACACAATTTTCCTCTAATAAATAACAAGTGATATCAACAATGTCATCACGATGAATCAGGTTAACTATTTTTTGAAGTGAGGGGATCAGGCCTTTGCGCAACCAATTAACCGGTTGTCTTTCTGGGCCATAAATTCCACTTAGAACCAATATTGCCGCATTGTGTTCTCGCAGGTATTCTTCACCTGCAACACGTGGCTTGGCGTAACTGAGTGAATTTTCTTCGGTGATTAGATTGTCATCACCGTATTGTTGATAACAGGAAGTGCTTGCATACACCAACAGGTTTTCGCAGTTTTTCAGCCTGATCTGATAAAAGTCTTTTACCAGATCTAATGGTGTAGCAGCAAATGTCCAGATGATTGTTTTGGCATCAGGAAGATTATTCCAGCTGTCGCGCTCATTAAGGTTGAAATAAATTCCAGCATTTCTGTTTGCTTTTTCCACAGTACTGCTGGTATACAATGCATGCGGCAACCTGGATGCCAGTGCCCCACCAACATAACCATGGCCCAAAATCAGTATATCTTGCATTTCAAAGAAATATTAAAGAACGCGCATGAAATCTCAACGCCAGGAATGCTGTTATTATCATCATCATCACTTGAAGAGCTCACTCAAGGATTATTCCCAAATAGGAGCAAGGATTTAAAAAAATGCGGCTGTTTAGGAACGTGCATGGAATAACTTGAACAATTGACGTAGGCCATTGTTGTCAAATTACTGTTCATATTCAAGGCGCGAAAACAGGCGCATAGTGAGCGATGTAACTGTTTTCGCAACACCGAAGA
>JAZGEP010000300.1:0-10167 GCA_036478815.1 Methylococcales bacterium | reverse complement strand
CCATTGTTGTCAAATTACTGTTCATATTCAAGGCGCGAAAACAGGCGCATAGTGAGCGATGTAACTGTTTTCGCAACACCGAAGATGAGCAAAAAGACAAGTGAATTGTTCAAGTTATTCCATGCACGTTTGTTAAGTAGTCTGTTCACATTCATTAAACCTGAATTAATGGAACATTAGCCACATTTTTTTCAACGGGACATAAATGCTGGTTAGACAGAAGTGATATCCAAAAATAGGTCACTGCCCAGTAAAGAATTCTATCTTGGCCTTGCTGAAGTCGAGGCGGTCGTTAATAACCAAGAACTTTGATCACACGTTTTTCAGTGGCACCTCCTCCAAAGCTTACAAATTGAGAAGTGATTGTATCCTGGCTTCTATTTCAGCAGGCGTTGTGCGTGTAGCATCATTGTCGACTACGTCGCTGATCAAGGCATGACCTCTCAAGCCAAATAAATAACGGATAAGTAGTAAACCATCGGTCAGTGCACTAGTGTTGGTGTTGCCGTCAATTTCCAGAATATTAGAGGTTTTTTGTGTTAGCAACCAGGCTTCTATTTCAGTAGTTGTTGTGCGTATCGCATCTTTGGCGACTACACCATCGATTAAAGTGTTACCTGTTAATCCTATTAGATAGCGAATAATCAATAGACCATCGGTCAACGCATCGACTTTACCATTGCCGTCAATATCCAAAGCATTGGGTGTGATCGTACCAAACTCATACGTACCACTATCACAATTCACTGTGCCTCTACCGCCATCCACAGTACGTGGTTCAGCACGCTGATCCTGCTTGGCGGTACAATTTTGAGTTAGCACTGCATCAATGGTCGGGCTGCCGACCACCAAAGCATGGGTTTGAGTAGAACCACCGTTGTCGGCCAGGGTAGGATAAGAATGCTGGTCAGGACAATCGGTGTACCATCATCACTGGTGGCGTCGATATCGCTACTATGGGGGTAAAGCCAAAAAAAGCTTGGGCATTTGTCAGCCCACTGTGGCCAAATACGTTGAAGTCTGCTGTAGTAATGTTACTACCAAATTGCCTGAATTCAGCGCCATCATCTTCAGCGCTGTTCCCACTAATAATGCTGTGGTTGATAGTCGAATTACTTGACCTAGTGATAGAGAGACCGCGCCGCCGTCACTGGTAGCCGAATTGCCACTGATGGTGCTGTTGCTGAGGGTTATAGTGCCTGAATTGTTATGGATATCACCACCTGTGTAAGTATTTTCTCCAGACACAGTGATTTGTTCCAGGCTTAACTGCGCCCCTTTGTTGACTTGAAACAGTCGAAAAACATCATCTGCACCTGAGTCCCGTTGAACAGTCGCACCGTTACCCTCGATGCTAATATCACTGGCAATCTGTGGTAAGCTATTGTAGCCATTACCGCCCTCATTATCGGAAGAGTTGAGGGTGTATGTGCCAGCGCTGAGAATCAGCGTATCGGCTCCGCTGCCAGCCGGGCAGTCAGTGTGCGTTACAGCATCGCTATTAGCATTGTCGATGGCTTCAATCAGCGAACATTGATTATCATTGTTAATGACTGGATTGGTGGTATTGACTGTAATATCCGCCGCGCTGACCGGTGAGCGATGGTTAAAGCTAATGCAACGCCGCTAAGGGTTGCATTAAACTGACACTGTGGTTGTGACAAGGCGCCCAGTGTCTGTAACCTGTGTCTCAGACTAGCGCGAACAGCAGCGCACAGCTTGGTTGTTGGAAATGATTGCGAATGCTGAGGCATAAGGAATTCTGTTTACTTGGTCGACTATTGCAACAACAGCATGGAACAGGTGGAATGGTTGTAATACACGTGTTAATTCTACCAAGCTATCTTCTGATTGCTGCACACCATAAGAGCACAGAAGGTATTGTCAGTCAAATAAGTGACTTAAGCTGGTTTGATGGAATAAATTATCAATATTGCACAGGATTTTTGTTTCTGACTCAACGATCTCAAGAGGCGCATTGTTGTTCTAGGCAACGATTGAGATGGTTGAGTCAGGAGCAAAAAGAGCAGCCAGAATGTTCAAGTTATTTCATGAACGTTCCTAACCATTATGCCTTAAACAAAGGCTCCAATTGATTCACTGGTAGTGTCCCTTCAATGTTGTTATCCCTGCGATGGGCTTTAAACTGCTTCCAGAATAACTCGCCATCCCATTGGCTTTCTTCTGAATTATATAAGTTGTTCTCTAACTGATCGATTACTTCTTTGAGTGCCGGCAAGCGTTTTCCAATCTCAGCCAGATTGGTTGGTGGATTACCTAACCAACGACCGTGTGCCCATTTCAAAAATTCAGTTTTAGCATGAACAGGGTTATTATCCTGACAAGCCTTGCGTAAATTACGGCCTGCTTTGAGGCGTTGAGATTCTTCATTTGGCGCTTCAGTTGTGCTTTGTCCGTTTTTCCCGCGAGAATATAAAAACCAGGAAAACCCCAGCAAGGTGAGTAACCAGCCCAACCCTAATATCAGGGATATCCATTTCCAGAAGCCACTGTTTTGCTGATAATCATTGTTTAAATTAAATGACGATGCATCTGTTTGATTGTTTGCTGTGCTCTCTGGCGCTATATTGATTGGCAGATTCACTGTATTCTTGCCTGAACCTTTTGCTTGTAGAACTACAGCATCAATACGTGCAATTTCCATTCGATCTGTTTCTACATTCCACCACGGGAGTTCAACAGTTGGTAGTTTGAAGATCCCCGGTTTACCAGGAATCATCGCTACTTTTTCCTCTCGACGACTGGTTACTCCATTGGCGGTGGCTGCATGTGTGAGTTTGGGTTGATCAGGATAAGTCTTGATATCGGTGTAAGTCATCGTGTCTTTAAGAAGTGTTGAAAGCGCCGGAAGTTGGCTTTTCATTAATCCTTCTATTTGCAAGGCCAAGGTTTGTGTGATCGGCTCACCAACCACTGTTTTAGCCGGATCTTCAGACCAGGTCTGAGTAAATTGTACAGAACTGGCTGGTAGCCAGTGTTTACCAGTGAAGGAATCTGGGATAGGTTTTACATTGAGTTCCACGGCATTCGATACAAATCGCTGAGAATGGGTAATGTTTCGACTAAAAAGCCCGCCCGTGGTTTGCCCAGTCAAAACCTGCGCATCCAGTTGAATTGGCGGAATAACCAATTTTCCGCTGCTTTCCGGAAAAATCGTATAACGGCGCTCAAACACATCATAGTTTTGATTACCGTATCGGGTTCTGTATTGTCTATCTTTGTGTAGCTGTTCAATGACTACATTATTAGCAGAAGGTGGAGATAAGCTGGCCTGGGAGATTCCAACTTTATGAAATACCCTCACCGTATAAGCTACCTGGGCTTGCACATAAGGATCTTTTGGAACCACTTCTACTTCCAGGAACACTTCCCCTGCAGCCTGTCCACTGACTCGTTGTTGAGCAGCATTGACTTGCAGAACAGAGACAGGGCTTGAGTCAGCACCGAACGAAATAGCTGGGATCGTTAGTTTTCCGGTTTTTTTAGGAATAACAGTGAGTGTCCAGCGATAGTTGCGGGTTACGCTTCCGTTGATCATGGTTAACTGACTACTGGAGCTTTGATTGACGATATCAAAATCTTTTTGTAGTGGTGAAAAATCAGGATCACTTTCTGTAGCACTATCAGCACTAAAAATAAGTTTGACTGATTGATTCTCTTCAATCTGATTACTGTCAAGATCAACACTAATTTCTGCAGCCTCTAATCGGAACGAGACCATTTGTAGAGCGATGATCAAAATTAAGCCTGTTAACAAAGCAGACCAAACTGTCAATGGATGAGTATTCATACACTAAATATAACGTCGGTATTGATTAATAAAACTGAAAAATCAGCTCTTGTTTAGGAGTGAGTATTCAATACTATACGAAAGTTTGACACTGGGTTTTTGTTTGTCTTCAAGGCGTAGTGACAGGCACTTAGCAAGCTACGCAACTGTTATCAGAACGCAGAAGACGGACATAAAGACCAGTCAAAATTCGTATTGCATTGAGTCCTTATTCTTTAAGAACATACATACAATAATTTCAACAACAGATTTGTTTTTTTGCCGTCTTAAGCATTACAGAAATACATAGACACTCCTAGGAGGCTGTCCGAGAATAGAAAGCCTACTGCGGAAAAGCGGATTTTGACCCATTTTTCCGATTAAATTCGTTCAATACAGCAAGTATTGGCCTCATTTAATCGAAACAATGGACTCAAAACCGCTTTCCCTCGCTACGGCTTCTATTCTCGGACAGCCTCCTAGCGCTATGTGCCAATTTCTGCGTCTCGAAGACAAAAAACTACACCAGTTGTTGAAGTTGTTTCATGCATGATCCTTATTGATTTTGTCGATTATACTGGTACTGGAATTTACGTCGTAACAAGCGGCCAGGGTCATCAGGGATGCGTCGCAACCATTGTTCAGTTGCTTGGTCTGATTCATCCAAAGGTTTCTCATCACTAGGCTTCGTTGCTTGTGATTCAGCCTGCTGAGCCTTATCCTCTTCATTGTCGGCAGATTCTGCTTTATTTTGTTGTTCAGATTGCTCCTCGTTTTCATCTTGTTCTTGCGTGTCATTATTGCTTGATGATTCTTGCTGTTTCTGCTGCTCTTGTTGAGAACTGTTATCGTTTTGCTGCTGATCTTTCTGCTGTTGTTGTGAATCATCAGATTGTTGTTGATCTTGTGCATCTGATTGATTATCAGATTCTTGATTCTGATCCTGTTGTTGCTTTTGTTGTTCTTTTAAAGCTTGCTCCACGATTTGTTTGTTGTGTTGCGCGTCTTCGTGTTGCGGATTTTCTTTGAGTGCTTGCTGGTAGCTTTTTAAAGCATCTTCAAGTTGATTCTGGCGTGCCTGAGCATTGCCAAGATTGTATAGGTTTTCACTGGTGGGCGATAATTTTTTGAGTATTTCTGTGGCCTTGTCATGATTTCCTGCGCGGTATTGAGACGCTGCTTTCCACTGTGGTGAATTAAAATTTTTGGCTGCCGCATCATATTTTTTTTTGTTAAACGCTTGTTGACCTCGCTGATCTGCATTGTGCCATAAATCATTCCAACCAAGCGCATAACTATCGGGACTGACCCCGATCATCACCCCTAATACGATAATAAAATAACCTTTTCTAAAAATCATTGCAGCAAACGGTAATAACAACAATACCAACCAGGGTCCTTGATCTTTCCATCGACTAATTTCAGAAATCGCTTTCTCAGAAATATCTGTTCTCGCAGATTTGTCAATTGCATCCAATAGTTGTTTGATGTCGGTATTGTCTGAACGATTGGTTCGATAAACACCGTGTCCGGCTTCAGCCATGGCTTTTAAAGCAGATTGGTCTAACTGTGGAATTAATATTGATCCCTTCTCATCCAGGAGAAAGCCTCCGGGCTGAGGAATTGGGGCGCCCGCTTCTGTACCAACACCAAGAATGAATAATTGATGCCCTTGTTTGGCTAGTCGCTTGGCTGCCTTCTTCACTTTAGATTGATTATCATCGCCACCATCAGTTACCAACAAAACTTGTCCATTTCTAACATTGGCTTGTTTGAGTAATTTGGCTGCCTTCTTCAAGCCAGCTTTTGCATCATTTCCTTTACCAGGCATCAAATTCGGTTCCAGAACGTTGAGCTGATGAATAATCGTTTCCGCGTCTGAAGAAAGTGGTGTTACTACAAATGCAGCGTCAGAATAGGCAATCAGGGCAGAATGACCATCTTTGCGCTGTTTAAGAATATCAATTATTTTAAAGCGCGCATGGGCAATCCTGTTAGGCTTTAAATCATTGGCATACATTGATTCTGACAAATCCAGAACAATGACCAATGCAGACTGGTTACGAAACACCGGAACAGGGAGTTTTTCCCAGCTCGGGCCAGCCACTGACAAGATTGCGATTATTCCCCCGAGCACTATCCAGCTCAATGTATAACTGCGACGTTTGACAGGTTTGTCAACCAGCAGCCAGTCCAATAATTGAGGATCACAAACCTCTGCCCAGCTGCCTTGTTTGAGACGACGATGATACAAAGCATAGACATAGCCAGCCAAAGGAATCAATGCCAGCAACCAGTATGGACGCAGAAAATGAAAATCAGCGAAATTCATCAATCATTCCTGATCAGTTTTACCAAACCAAGACTGGTAACCAACACCATAGCAATTGCCAGCGGCCAATAGTAGAGCTCGGTTCTGGGTCTGAAAAATTCAGCTTCTTGCTCGACAGGTTCCATTGTATCAATTAATCGATAAATCTCTTCAAAAGCAGTTAGATTGCGAGCCCGAAAGTATCGACCATCCGTTTTTTCTGCAATTTCAGTCAAGGTTTTTTCATCCAGATCGGCAGACGGGTTGACGCGACGACTGCCGAAAAAATCACGCACAACAATTTCATCAGCGCCAATGCCAATCGTGTAGATTTTAATCCTGTATTGTTTGGCAAGATCAGCCGCTTGTAATGGCGACACTGCGCCAGCGGAATTGGCACCATCTGTCAACAGAATCAGTACACGATCATCTGATGGGTGATTCTTTAATCGTTTGACAGCGAGTCCAATGGCATCGCCAATTGCAGTTTGTTTTCCCGCCAGTCCAATTTCAGCCTC
This sequence comes from Methylococcales bacterium, assembly GCA_036478815.1. GTDB lineage: Bacteria > Pseudomonadota > Gammaproteobacteria > Methylococcales > DRLZ01 > DRLZ01. The sequence goes on along the minus strand of JAZGEP010000300.1, from coordinate 3,548 downwards.
ACTGAGAAATTGTAGAACTGTTTTACGATCCTGAGTGAGAGGTGCTTGCAGATATGCTTGATCACCAAACAAGATCAAACCGATACGATCACCATGTCTGCGTTGAATAAAACGGCTCGCAACCCATTGAGTTGCGGTGAGTCGATCAACCCATTGGTCTTCGATCATGAAGTCTTTTTCCTGCATACTGCCAGAAAGATCAACTGCTATCATCAAGTCTCGACTACTCGACGTTTGCTGTATTGGTTCGCCAACCCATTGAGGACGTGCTGCAGCAAAAATTAATAACAGCCATGCGATGACTGCAATCAACAATAACCAGACTCCTTTGGCCATTCGACTGCGGCGCTTGATTGCTATTGGTTGCAGCTCATCCAGAAATGGCGCTCGTAACGCTGCATCTTGTGTAGTCCGATCTGATTTAACAAAGTGACGTACCAGCCACGGGAGCGGTAATGCCAAAACGGCCCACGGCCAGATTACTTCCAGCATGCTGTTATTGATTGTCCACTTTACTTGGCAAGCGCTTGATAGTTTGTTTTAGCCAATCGCGCGTCAACGCAACCAATGTATCAATATCCAGTTCAGCATTCGGGCGATAAGGAGCATCAAGCAAAGAGCGCCCAATTCCTGTGGAAAAAGGCTTCTGAGGATTATCATTATCAAGAAATTGCAACCATTGCTCGCCAGTAAGACCAGCAACCTGATCACGCAAACCATTACTAATCGCACTCTGACGCAGTAATTGAGAGATACGCTGTACTTTTTGTTGGGTGCTGAGGTGTTTGTTGCGGACAATCTCATCAAGTTGGCGTAATGCGATACTCCTTACACCGGGCGTAAACCAGCTGCGTATTTGATGGCGAAATCGCCAAACCATCACCATTAGCAGTAACAATCCAAGCACAATCCACCAGCCAATTGCTAAAGGCCACCAACTAATCTCCGAAGGCAAATGGATATCTTTTATTGGAAGTAATTGTTGTTCCATGTGTTATCGGGATAAGTTCGCCATCAATACAGTGAATGGATTATCAATAGTCGAACAGCTTATAAATGGTATTTTATTGGAACGCGCGTAATGCTCAATGCTGGTTTTTCGACTGAAAAAATTTTGTTTGTAATGCTCTGTTGTGATTTCTGAAGAGGTGTCAACAACAGCCAACTGCGTTCCGTCAGTAAACTTTAATCGCTTTCCAGAGGGAAGATTGGCTTCTAATGGATCGTAAATGAAAATCAACACCACATCACTATGTCTCGCTATGCGAGTCACCTGAAGGCGAGTTGCATTATCCCAATCGCGGAAATCACTAATCAGGAAAACCATTGTGCCGGGGCGCGCATGTCTTGCCAAGCGCTGATATGCGTGCTGCAATGGTGGTGAATCAGTGATGCTTTCACTACGACTATTACCAGACAGTTGTTGATCCTGCTTGTGATCTAGCCATGGTGGGGTTGAATGTTCAGCCAGGTCATTGAGCAAGCGCAGCACATTATGACGCCCTTTTTGTGGTTTGTAGTCATGTAGATTTTGATTTGTGAATACTTGTCCACCAACCCGATCGCCATCACTATTGCCCATCCATGCCAACATTGATGCCAGGCGAGCTGCCAGAACAGATTTAAACACACCTTTACTGGCAAAAAACATCGGGTTTCGATAATCGACTGAAACCAGAATGGGTCGTTCGCGCTCTTCGCGAAACAATTTGCTGTGAGCTTTGCCAGTGCGAGCAGTTACCCGCCAATCCAGATAGCGTACATCGTCACCAGGCATATAAGGACGCACTTCATCGAACTCCATGCCTCGGCCTTTCAACCTGGAAAGTCGTTGACCAGATTGTTGTGCACGAACATGGCGTTGCGGCACTGCCAGCCGCGAACCTTGCACACTTAGACGGATCAAAGATGACAATGAGCTGAGAACAACACCATCGCCCGGTTTATCAGACTGCGGTTGAAACAATGGTGCAGCATCAGAGGATACTGGTGCAACCACCGGTTATGGTACTCCGACTGTCTGAATAATCTTGGAAATCACCTGATCAGTGGTAATCCCTTCGGCTTCGGCTTCGTATGAGAGTATTAAGCGATGACGCAAAATATCGTAAGCAACGTCTTGAATATCTTCAGGGGTGACATATTCACGTTGATGCAGCCATGCACGCGCCCGCGAACAGCGATCCAGCGCAATTGTGGCGCGCGGGCTGGCACCGTACTGCAATGTCTGAGCTAATTCCTGGTTATACGCACCAGGATTACGTGTTGCGGCAATCAAAGCCAATAGATAATCCTCAAGCTCTGAGGCCATATGCATTTCTAACACTTTTTGTCGCGCTGAGAGCAAAACATCCTGTGATAATGGGGTAAATTCACTGACTATTTTTTTGTCTTGTTGCATCGCTTCAGCACGTGCCAGTAACAATATCTCTTTTTCGTAATGTTTTTCAGGATAATCGATTTTGACGTGGAGCAGAAAACGATCTAGCTGAGCTTCAGGTAGAGGATAAGTTCCCTCTTGCTCAATTGGATTCTGGGTTGCCATTACCAAAAACAGCTTCGGCAATTTGTAGGTTTTGCGTCCAACTGTAATTTGGCGTTCAGCCATCGCTTCAAGCAAGGCAGCTTGAACCTTCGCGGGTGCACGATTGATTTCGTCAGCCAGAATCAAATTATGAAACAATGGGCCTGGTTTAAACTTAAAAGTACCGTCCTGCTGCCGATAGACTTCAGTGCCGGTCAAATCTGCGGGTAACAAATCTGGAGTAAACTGAACACGATGAAAATCGGCATCAATGCCGCGACTCATCACCTGAATGGCGCGTGTTTTCGCCAACCCTGGAGCGCCTTCAACTAGGAGATGTCCATCTGCCAGTAATGCTATCATCATGCGTTCGATCAGTTTATCCTGACCAATCACATAGGTGTTTGCATAAGATTGCAAATGAAGGATTGCTTGCTGTGGTGATACGTTAGTATCAGTAAGCGTAGGTTGATTTTGTTCGACTGATGTTTCCATGTTCAACCCTGATTCCTTAAATGTTGGTAAAACAATCGTTAATTAAATGGTAACTACTCAGCTTACCCTTTATTTTGTCCAATAGCTTTGTTGAAAGTGCTCATTTACACCTGTAAACCCTCGCTTTCACCTTACTCTTGTAGATAAAAGGCCAATCTGGGTTACAGATTACGCCGAGTAGCTACAATTTATGCTTGACGGAATACATAGAACAAAGTTGCGCTGTATTTTTGTTTCTAACCGAATTATCTCAAGAGGCGCATGGTTAATCTACGTAACAATTGAGATTGTTTGGTAATAACTCCTTAAGGAGTGAGGATTCAATATTACCCGAAGCCTACTTGCCTTTCGGTTCCTCAACAGCATCAGAAAACAGTTGCAAACTTAATCTAAACGCCTGTTTTAGGAGCGAGGATTTAATAATATACGAAAGTTTGACGCAGGATTTTTGTTCGTCTTCAAGGCGTAGAAATAGGCGCATAGCAAGCTACGCAACTGTTTCTACAACGCGGAAGACGGACAAAAAGAC
>JAZGEP010000299.1:0-3662 GCA_036478815.1 Methylococcales bacterium | reverse complement strand
CTGGGGGAATTGATGCTCTTCTATGGTGTTGCTGATCTTGCTTTTGTTGGAGGCAGTCTGGTTTCAGTCGGTTGTCACAACTTGCTGGAACCCGCCGCCTGGGGAATCCCAATGTTATTCGGTAGCTCGGTACATAACTGTGAAGAAATAGCCACTGAACTTGTTGCGAGTAATGCAGCTGTTTCAGTTGCCGATGTAGATCAATGTATTGATACTGTACAAACATTACTCTCAAATAAGGCCATGTGCCAAAAAATGGGAGATAATGCCATTAACTATTTCAACAAGCATCAAGATACACTTGAAAAAACTGTCAAGATGATAGAGGCAGTGCTAGTACTCCGTCAACATAGGATTGATGGATAAGTGAAGACGATAAGCAATCATCTGCTACGTTGCACTTGCTTGAAATAGCCCTGCTAGGAGGCTGTCCGAGAATAGAAACCTACTGCGGAAAAGCGGATTTTGGCCCATTGTTCCGATTAAATTCGTTCAATACAGCAAGTATTCGCCTCATTTAATCGAAACAATGGACGCAAAACCGCTTTCCCTCGCTACGGCTTCTATTCTCGGACAGCCTCCTAGTCCCGCACTCGCGCGCCTTACAGCTAACCACCCATCTACCCATCAATCCTAAGTTGCGAAGTACTAACACCAGATACCATTAATTAAATCAAAAACATATCGACGAAATATGATCGTAGGAATCTTTTACTAACAATCAAAAAGTCAATTGACAACAATGGAATTTATAGACTTAAAAGCTCAGCAGGCATTAATCAGAGAACAGATTGAAGCTAACATTAAAAATGTCCTCAATCACGGTAAATATATTCTGGGACCAGAGAACACAGAACTGGAAGAAAAACTGGCTAATTTTGTTGGTGTAAAGCATTGTATTGGTGTCTCATCGGGAACTGACTCACTATTGATTGCGCTGCTGGCTTTGGGGGTTAGTGTAGGAGATGAAGTAATCACCACCCCGTTCACCTTTATTGCAACGGGTGAAATGATTGCCTTACTCGGCGCTAAACCAATCTTTGTTGATATTGACCCACGCACATACAATATTGATGCGAATAAAATTCAAGCCGCTATTACTGCTAAAACCAAAGCAATTCTGCCGATCAGCTTGTATGGGCAATGTGCTGATTTTGAGCAAATCAATGCCATCGCCGAACAACACGAGATCCCAGTAATCGAGGATGGCTGCCAGAGTTTTGGTGCAACTTATAAAGCTGTGGCCTCATGTGGATTATCGACAATAGGCTGCACTAGTTTTTTTCCATCCAAACCCTTGGGTGGTTATGGAGATAGCGGAGCCTGTTTTACAGATGATGACAATCTTGCGAAAACAATGCGGGAAATCAGTGTGCATGGTCAGAATCGACGCTATCACCATCCCAGGATTGGCATCAATGGACGTATGGATACGCTGCAGGCAGCAATCCTGCTGGCTAAGCTTGAGATATTTGCAGATGAAGTAAAGGTTAGAGCTCAATTAGGCGAGCAATATACGGCAATGATTAGCACTAAGCAAAAAGAAACCTGCAATACGGCAATTGTTACCCCTTTTATTGAGCCCTGGAATACCAGTGTCTATGCCCAATATACAATTCAAGTCGAAAACCGTGAACAGATTAGCCAACGCTTAAAATTTGCACAAATTCCATCGGCAGTTCATTATCCCGTCCCCCTGAATCAACAGCCAGCATTGCTAACCAATGAGTTTCAATTACCAGTTTCAGAAGCATTGTCAAACAAGGTGATTAGTTTGCCAATGCATCCATATTTGAAGCAAGAACAACAAGCGAGTGTTGTACAAGCGTTGTTTTCAGAATAGTCCTGATTAATGGGGGCGAGCTAGGAGGCTGTCCGAGAATAGAAGCCGTAGCGAGGGAAAGCGGTTTTGAGTCCATTGTTTCGATTAAATAAGGCGAATACTTGCTGTATTGAACGAATTTGATCGGAAAAATGGGCCAAAATCCGCTTTTCCGCAGTAGGCTCTCTATTCTCGAACAGCCTCCTAGACAACGCATGGTTTGTTTAGTAGTGAATCTTTGAGTGGGACAATCATTAACCTGAAATAGACAACTGCTCACCACGCGCCAACCGTGGTAAATTGCCTTCCAGTCCCATTGCATGACGGATAATGCGATGTTTGACAGGCCCAAGTTTATCGGCCACGCCAAGTCCTAGATTACGTAGTATTCTAATTGGTCTAACGTCATTACTGAACACTCGATAAAAAGCATCCATTGCCGTCATCATCAGTAAATTGTCCATTTTACGTTGTTTTTCATATTGCTTAAGCACTGACAGGCTTGCAAAATCCCTTCCAGCTATGTGCGCATCAACAATCACTTCAGCGAGCGCAGCCGCATCCAGTAAACCGATATTAACGCCTTGGCCGGCAAGCGGATTAATTGTATGAGCAGAATCGCCTATTAAAGCGACACCTGGTTTAACGTAATCCAGCGCATGTTGTCGTTTCAAAGGAAAACTGCCACGCTGTAGAATACGTTTGATTTTGCCAAGGCAACTTGGGAATGCAAGCAACAACTCTTCTAATAATTCATCATCAGCAAGTGATTTCAAGCGCGCGACTTCATCTGGTGAATTATACCAGACCAAAGAACCATAAGATCCTACCAATGGAAGAAATGCTTGAGGACCAGACGGTCGAAAACGTTGCCAGGTAATATCTTGCTGGGCATAGGCTGTTTCAACATTTAACACCATGGCGTGTTGTTTATAATCCCAACTGCTGACACCAATTCTCGCTGCTTGACGCACTTGCGAATTGGCACCATCTGCGCCGATGATTAAACGTGCATGGATTTCACCATCTTCAAGCTGAATCACCGAAGTTTGCTCACCGTAAACAATACGCTGTGATGTTACAGGACAGCGTAACTCAATTTTCCCAGTCGCTTCAAGATGCTCAAGCAAGGCAAGCTGAATTAAGCGGTTCTCGACAATATAGCCAAGTTCGGATTCGCCAATATCTTCAGCGCGAAATTCAGTATTGCCCACACCTTCCCAAACCTGCATGGTGCGAAATGGACAGAATCGTTTGGCAACAATATTATCCCATGCCCCAACGGTCTCGAGGATATGTCTGGACGCCATACTGAGCGCAGAAACTCGCAAATCTGGCGGTTGTTCTGGCGAAAAAGCCGGTGGTCGCGCTGCTTCCAGCACCACAGTTTTTAAGCCACTACCAGCCAAGCAACAGGCAAGGGTTGAACCCACCATACCGCCGCCAACAATTGCAATATCATACTGGGTTACTTTATTTTCTTGCATAGTAAATATCATCAATGTGGTTTTGATAGATGCTTATGCTACAGGATGATGAGTTTGACGACTAGTAGTCTTTCAATCTGATATTGACGGGTATAGAAGCCAATAAATGGTCATCTGCGTTGTTACACACGTTTGGATTAGCCTGCTACGCAACTATTTTTACAACGCGAAAGACGGACAAAAAGACAAGTCAAGATCCGGAAGTTATTAAATTCTCGCTAAGGAGCGTGCATGAAATAACTTGAACAATTCACTTGTCTTTTTGCTCATCTTCGGTGTTGCAAAAACAGTTACATCGCTCACTATGCGCCTGTTTTCGCGCCTTGAATATGGTGTGAGTCGCAGGTACCAAC
>JAZGEP010000298.1:0-11316 GCA_036478815.1 Methylococcales bacterium | reverse complement strand
GATTTTTGTTTCTGACCGAACCATCTCAAAAGGCGCATAGTCATTCTACGCAACGATTGAGATTGCGTTGGTCAGGAGCAAAAAGACAAGCAAGGTTGGTAACTTTATTTCGTCAAACCACCTAAGTTCGCTATGACATTGATTCTTGAGCAGCTTCCAAATGTATATCACAAAACTATTTTATCAATGGCGACACGTCTTAATAATCAGCTGTTTCACCTTGACATCTTGAGGTATGATGATAGAAAGAAGTAATATTTTATCCAGACACCATTGCGCTTCCGCGAGTTACGGGAGCTTTACATTTGCGTGAAGAAGTGCTTTAAGTACCGAAGCGTATTTTAATTAACAGTTGACTTGTTATTTCTCATCTTCAACGCTGCATAAACAGTTATTTAGGAACGAGCAAGAAGTAACTTCAACAACTGGCGCAGGATTATTGTTTGTCTTCAAGGCGCAGAAGACAGACAAAAAGGCAAGTCAGTTGTTGAAGTTATTTCTTGTTCGTTCCTTAGCTCACAATGCGCTTATCTATACGCCTTAGAAGATGAAAAAATCCTGCGCAATATTGTTAAATCAATTATGCTCAGGTACATATCTCTGCATCAAGGAGGTTTCTTATGAGAACAATGAAATTTATCGTACAATTTATAGTCAGCACCATTCTCCTTGTGATGCTGGTAGCATTTTTTACTAATAGCCCTGAAACAAGTCAAAGGGGGCTGGCTAAACTCCCTTATTCTGAATTTATACAGGAAGTCAGAAGTGGCAATGTTCAATCTGTTGATATTGAGTCAGAAACGATTCGAGGACACCTCAAGAGTGGACAAGTCTTTATTACTTACAATCCGAATGACTCGCGCTTGATTGATGACCTCTTGAATGCATCAGTTTTAATCAATACCAAACCGGCTAAAACCAGCGGATTTTTTGATCTGATACTTGGCTGGCTGCCAATGCTGTTGTTTCTCGGTGTATTTATCTATTTCATGCGCCGCGCGCAGTCACAAAGTGGTGGACAAGGTGGACTTGGACAGTTAGGCAAGAGTAAAGCCAAGGCATTGGAAGAAGACTCAATTAAAATCACTTTTGATGATGTCGCAGGTGTTGACGAAGCCAAACAAGATGTTGGCGAAGTTGTTGATTTCTTGAAGGCTCCAGAACGATTCAGCAAAATCGGCGGTTTAATACCTAGAGGTATCTTACTAGAAGGCCCTCCAGGAACTGGTAAGACATTGTTGGCACGCGCTATTGCAGGTGAAGCCAAAGTACCATTTTTTTCTATCTCAGGCTCTGATTTTGTCGAAATGTATGTTGGTGTTGGTGCGGCGCGGGTTCGTGATCTGTTTGAACAAGCCAAGCTAAAAGCACCTTGTATTATCTTCATTGATGAAATAGATGCTGTCGGTCGTGCCCGTGGACAAGGGATAGGTGGTGGTAACGATGAGCGCGAACAAACGCTCAATCAGTTATTGGTTGAAATGGATGGTTTTGAGGCCAACCAAGGCGTTATCGTGATTGCTGCAACAAACCGCTCCGATATACTCGATAAAGCCTTACTAAGACCAGGACGATTTGACCGTAAAGTTGCTGTTGACTTGCCTGATTTGGTTGGTCGGTACGAAATTCTCCAAGTCCACGCTAAACGTATACCTCTGGCTGAAGGTGTTGAACTCAACGATGTTGCTCGTGGTACTCCGGGTTTTTCTGGAGCAGATCTTGCCAACTTGCTAAATGAAGCCGCTTTGTTTGCTGCGCGCCGAGATGGCCAAACTGTTGAAGCCAGCGACCTGGAACACGCCAAAGATAAAATAATGATGGGTGCTGAACGCGGCTCAAACATTATGACTGAGGACGAGAAAAGATTAACTGCATACCATGAAGCCGGTCATGCAATTGTTGGCATTAAAGTGCCAGAACAAGACCCTGTCTACAAAGTCAGCATTATGCCGCGTGGCAAAGCTTTAGGTGTTACTTTATTTCTGCCTGAAAGAGATACCCACAGCGCCAGTTTTGAAAAACTCGAAAGCCAATTGTCGACATTGTATGGCGGACGCATTGCCGAGGCGATCATTGTCGGTGATCGACAGGTAACAACGGGTGCATCCAACGATATCGAGAGGGCAACTGATTTAGCGCGTAATATGGTGACACGCTGGGGAATGTCAGAACGATTAGGGCCATCAACCTATGGTGAAGATAACTCTTCTAATCCGTATATGGGCGGCGGCGGAGGGCCATCAAAAGCCGTCTCTGAGCAAACTGCAATTATTATTGATGAAGAAATCCGTCTATTTCTCGATCGGAACTATGAGAGAGCAGAGAAGATTTTAAAAGAAAATATGGACAAACTTCATGCAATGGCTGCAGCGCTAATAAAATGGGAAACCATTGATAAATGGCAAATAGAAGACATTATGAATGGTGTTGATCCGCGAGAGCCAACTCTCAAGCCTTTGAAGAAAAAACAGGCTAAACCCAAACCCGAAGAAGGTGAATCAGGTCATACTGAAGATATTGTGACGCCATCTGATCCTCCAACCCCAGATGGGCCGGGCGCTGTCTCTATGTAGTCAAAAGCTGATTCAGATGTTAGAAAAATAGTTGTATAGCTCTCTATACGCCTACTTTCCTAACTTAGGAGTGAGGAGCCATCTGATTCATATGAACTTGTTTTAGATCATTCGAACCGCTATCAAAAGTGGTTTCTTTGATCTTTAACAGGTTCTTATATTATTTTGCAATTCAGTTCGCAGTCCGTATTCAAACTAATCTGTTCAAATCGCAATCCGTTTGCATCTACAGCCAATATTCTTGCAGTATTCCCCCAGGCGCCTAATACATAACGTTTTAGAGTAAGGTTGTTTTCAATCATGGCATTGTAGCCAGGTCGATGAGTATGTCCATGAATCAATTGTGAAACAGCATGCTCATTGGCGTATTGCCAGACTGTTTCAACATTCACATCCATAATGTCAGTGCTTTGCTGATGTTTGTGCAAATAACTTTTAAAACGATACCAGCGTGCTAATGTCAATCGAAGCCACAAAGGTTTGCTGAGCACGCTGGTTTGCCATTGAACACTGCGTGACAATTCCCGAAATTCTTGATAAACCTTATCGTCTGTACATAAAAGATCACCGTGCATCAGCAACGTGGGTTCGCCATTACAGTCGATGACAGTATTGTCGTTGATTATCTGTGCCCCACACTCTCTGGCGAAGCGTTCAGCTAACAAAAAGTCGCGATTGCCTTGTACAATATTGACTTTGGTTCCTGCATCAGCGAGTTGGCGCAAACCTTTAATGACTTGCATACGAGGTGGTGTTGGATCATCATCGCCTACCCAGCAATCAAATAAATCACCGAGAATGTAAAGTGCAGCCGTACCGCGGGCCCGCTCTTGCAGGAATAAAAGAAATAAGGAGGTGATACGAGGGCGGGTTGGACTAAGATGAAGATCAGAGATAAACAACATCTGCTCAATCCGGAGTGATGTCAATTCAGCTACTCCAGATTAGGAATGGAAATTCAATAACTTTGTCATTCTGGCGAAGTAATTTTTCTTCTGATTAAACGATCTCATGAGGACTCTAGTTATTCTACACGACAATTGAGACTGTTTAAGCAGGAGGAAAAGGACGAGTCAGGATGATAAAGTTATTGAATTTCCATTCCTTAATGAGCGAGGATTTAATAATATCCGCATTTTGACTTGTCTTTTTGTCCGTCTTCCGCGTTGTAGAAACAGTTGCGTAGCTTGCTAGCGCTAAGTTTTTACGCCTTGAAGACGAACAAAAGTTCTGCGTAAAACTTTCGTGTATTATTAAATCCTCGCTCCTAAGCACAAACATTTTTCTGGGAAATTTTATTGTGCAGCGGACATGACAGTGACTTTATTCATGATAATTGGGGTGTTGGGAACATCTTGATGACCGCCATTAGAACCAGTTGGTTGTTCAGCCATTTTATCAACAATTTCCATGCCTTCAATCACACGCCCAAAAACGGCATAACCCCAGCCTTGTGATGTTTTTGATTTAAAATCCAGAAACGAATTATCTTTCAAATTAACAAAAAATTGTGAAGATGCCGAGTCTGGATCAGAAGTTCTTGCCATCGCTAATGTGCCACGCACATTTTTTAAGCCATTATCAGCTTCATTTTTGATAGGAGACCCACTGGATTTCTGCTTCATATCCTTGTCAAAACCGCCTCCTTGGGCCATAAAACCAGAGATTACACGATGAAAAATTGATCCATCGTAAAAGTTGCTGTTAACATAATCGAGAAAGTTCTTGGCAGATGCAGGCGCTTTTTCTGCATCAAGCTCAATAATAATATCGCCCAATGTTGTTTCTAGTTTTACCTGTTGATTGACTGACATATTTTTTTTGTCCTCTGCATGTGCAATTGATCCGAGTGTCAGGAGTGTAAGGATAGAAATCAATAATAAACGCATATGTTTCTCCTAGTTTTCCAATGAAATAAAAACAGCTATTATAGAGGGTTTACCTTTGCGAAGAAAGCAGCATTCATCTGCTTTGAGTTCACTCGCAATCATTACACAATAGGACGACAAATCCCAATGCTGGAAATATACAATACCTTATCGCGTTGCAAACAGGTGCTTAACCCAATTACCCCTGGGAAAGTGGGTATTTATGTCTGTGGTATGACGGTTTACGATTATTGCCATCTGGGACATGCACGGGTGATGATTGCTTTTGATGTGGTGGTACGCCATTTGCGCAAACTTGGTTATGATGTGACGTATGTGCGCAACATTACTGATATTGATGACAAAATCATCGCGCGTGCTCAACAAAATTCTCAGTCAATTAACGCACTCACCGAGCAATTTATTGATGCCATGCATGAGGACGAAACCGCACTTGCTGTGTTACCACCTGACCATGAACCCCGAGCAACTCAATCAATGGTACAGATTATTGCCATGATTTCGGTATTGATTGAAAGCAACACTGCTTATATTGGTGATAATGGTGATGTTTATTATTCAGTCAATCAATTTTCAAACTATGGCAAACTCTCCGGCAAGCGCATTGATGAGTTACGTGCAGGTGAGCGTGTAGGGGTTGACAGTGCCAAACGCGATCCAATGGATTTTGTACTCTGGAAATCCGCTAAACAAGATGAACCAGCATGGGAATCTCCTTGGGGTGATGGACGCCCTGGTTGGCATATCGAGTGCTCCGCCATGTCAACAAACTGCCTGGGCAACCATTTTGATATTCACGGTGGTGGTATGGACCTTCAATTTCCACACCATGAAAATGAAATCGCTCAATCAGAAGCTGCGACAGGTGAAACATTTGTCAATGTGTGGATGCACAATGGCTTCGTGCGTGTTGATGAAGAAAAAATGTCAAAATCGCTGGACAATTTTTTCACAGTACGCGAAGTGATTAAAACGGTACGTGACCCGGAAGTTATCCGTTTTTTCATCCTCTCCAGCCATTATCGTAGTCCGCTGAATTACTCTCAAGATAATTTGAAGGATGCCGACTCAGCAATGACCAGATTGTATACAGCCTTACGTGGTTATCCGCCTTCTGAACAGGCTGCCGTTAAACAAACTGACTTTGCAATTCAGTTCAATACTGCCATGAATGATGATTTTAATACGCCATCAGCGTTGTCAATATTGTTTGATCTGGCTAGAGAAATCAATCGCAATAAGTCGGGGCAGCCTGAACTTGCTCAAACACAGGCAATCCAATTACGCCAACTAGCTGATGTGTTAGGAATCTTGCAACAAGATGCCGATGTGTTTTTAAAAAAACAGGTTCCACAGATTATGAGGCCAAACGAGATACCTAGCAGCAGCGAGGTTAACATAACACTCACAACAAGTGATTCTGATATCAAAGCCTTATCAGATAACGATATCAATCAACACATCAAGCAGCGCACTGATGCCCGTAACAACAAAAACTGGGAACGCGCTGACAAAATTAGAAATGACTTGCTGGAACTGGGCATTATTCTCGAAGATGTCAGCGGCAACACCACCTGGAGACGTAAATAACAGAATTAATAAAATGTGGAAAACCTTGTGTAAAACACCAAGCTGTTTTTTGACACCAAAAACTTTGTTGCCTGCGTCATCAGTACCTGAGGCAACTGGCAATAAATAAACCTCTATTGCGCAGAATTTTTGTTTGTCTTAGGTGGTTTGAGCACATAGCTGGCTATGTGCTCTACGCAACAAGACTTAAGACGGACAAAAAGCAAGTATGGTGGTAGGTTTTTTATTGCCAGTTGCCTGAGCATCAATTAATTATACTCAGCCCTCAAGGTATCAGTCCTTGCAAATTGGTTTCGATTTCAAGTGCCGTACAACGGGTACAACCATCTCCCACTGAATCGCTAATGAGTGCTGCGTCACGCAGACCAAATAAGAAGCGAAGATTTAATAAACCATCGGTGAGTGCATCGATTGTTCCATTGCCGTCGAAATCTGACACACTTGTGGTCGCACATTGTTCCAGAAAGGCTTCAATCACCGGAGCTGTACAGCGAGTACAACCATTGCCAACAGAGTCTTCTATCAAGCTCGAACCACGGATGCCAAACATGTAGCGAATAAACAGCAAGCCATCTGTTAAGGCATCAACCGCTGCATTACCATCAGCATCCAGTGTACACGCTGCAACATCATCTTGACTCAATAACTGACCACTAATGATAATGAGATTACCGACATCCACACTATTTACAGCCACCCCATTACCCACCATTTCGTTGGTAATCAAATCATCGCGACCATCCTTGTCGATATCACCGACGGCTCCGCTATAACTGAGAACATCTCCCGTATCATTAATAGTGGTTCCATGTGCACCATAGATCGCGGTAATTCTAATCTGGCTTGTTGATGGCAGTTGATCCGTGCGTAAGTCTATTCTAGCCGGCCATTGTCCACTGCGGCCATGGAAAACATGGATCATACCCGCATCGTCACGGCCCAAAGGTTTTCCGTGTGGTGAACTAAATGCCAGATCATCAATATCATCGCCATTAAAATCACCATGCATGGCTGTATCTGCACCAATGCCACCGACAAAACCACCGTCAAAACGTGTTGTTTGCAGACTGGCTGGTGGTGATCGTAAATCAAAATTCAACCCTTTAAGCATGGCTGCTTTATAAAATACATAACCAATACCAGAGCTTGACAATCCATTACCCAAGCCTGACAGATCGCCAACAAACAAGTCTGGTTGTTGGTCATTATCGTAATCCAATCCTCCAAGTATTTCTTCACCAAACGAAGTATTGTCATCGGCGCCGTTAATGACGGTTTCACTCGCGGGGTTGGTACCAAAACGATAACGCATGCCAGCAGGCCAGGGAGCAGCAGGAAATAGGTTATCCCAGGCGATAAACAATGTACCTTCGGGTGGACCACCGCGGGAATGGGTTGGGCCACCACCATTCAAAGGTAATAATTCTGCACCAGCACGGTTTAATGTGGCTGCGCCTAGAACTTCTGCGCGACCATTGCCATCCAGATCAGCAATCTGACAAGTGGCACCGAAATGGAATTCAGCACTGCCCGTTGGTGGCAATAGTTGTGCAATATTGCCGCTCAGTGCGGTACTCCCGAAATCAGCAAGATCGATAGTGCGGGTACTGTTCAAATGACTACCACCGCGAATTACGTAGATGCTCCCGCTATGTGCTTCTGAATTGTTGATGCCATCATCCTGATCCGCACCAATCACCAAATCATTAACCCCATCGCCATCCACATCGCCAGTACGCATCCAGATACCCAGGCGATCACCTGCTTCAGCACCGGTGATGGTTAATACAGAAAGCCCCGTTGGTGGATTTCGCAAGTCGATACTATTATCTGATGGCAACAGCGTTTCAAACTGATTGATACCACTAATAATGGTTAATGCACCTGCGCCGGGTCTTAATCCGGCATCAAAATTCTGTCGCGCGATTAGCAAATCACCGAGTCCATCTCCAGTGACATCATCCATCCAGATTTCACTACCGGAATTTTCTTGCTCACCATCACCGTAAATGTTGACGATGCGAGGACTGCTAACTGATGTGTCAAGACTACCGTTAACTGTTCCATCGCCAAAAATCAAATGCACTTGCCCTGCATCGCTGCGACCCAATGGTGATGCACGCATTGCAGAAAACATGTAATCATTGAATCCATCATTGTTGACATCATAACCACCTGCCACCGGCACACCGAAATGACCATTTCCGACGGATCCTGAGATCCGTGTAAAATTGCCAACATTAGTTGGCAAAGTAGCAATATCAATAGTTTCAGCTGGTGGATCAGCCAGTACAACACTACCGAAGCTGAATAGCAGAATACTGAAAACAATACTTGTCAGGTAAATCTGTGAATTTGAATTAATCATGTATGTAGGGATCTTAATTTTAATTATGGTAAACCAGTTTGGCCTGTTGTTACGTCTTGAACACAAACAGTGATTTCACAATGAGAAGGGTCAACGCTAGATGCCGAAGCTATTTTGTATGTTCCTATGCAACCTAAACAGGGCGTCGCTCTTGTACTTGACCGTCTTCTGCAATATAAATGACACTCGCCAGTTTATGAAAAATTCCATGTTCAACAATTCCCGGCGTAGCGTTTAATAGATCGTTAAGTGTTTCACTATCACGCCCCTTCTCAAATTCAACATCGAGAACAAGACTTCCATGTGAAGTTACAGCCAACCCATCGTTATTGGTATTTTGTCGCAGTTTTGCGAGTCCACCATATTCTTCCAGATTGCGCTGAACCAGTCTCCAGGCAAATGGTGGAACTTCCACTGGAATCGGAAAACGATCACCAATTTGATTCACCAGTTTACTTTGGTCAACCAGAACAATAAATTGATTGCTGGCTTTAGACAACAATTTCTCACGCACTAAATCTGCACCTTGTCCTTTCAACAAAGTCAGATCAGTGGTGACTTCATCAGCACCATCAACATATAAATCCAACTGAGTGACTTGTTCAACTGCCAGCAATGGCAATTTAAGTTGTGTTGCTTTCATAGCACTGACCACAGAACTTGAAACCGTCGTTACTTGCAGATTTTCTTCTGCAACACGTCGCGCAAGTTCTTCAATAAAATAGTTTGCGGTCGATCCAGTACCAAGACCGACTAACATACCACTTTCAACCTGATTGGCAGCATGCTGAGCTACGAGTTGTTTATCATTCATTGCTTAAATCTCATAATTATTAATCCAGGCCCGAAGCATTCAATTGATTCAAAATGTTAGATGACCAAATCACTCAACACTAATATGAGTAGTCTACATTTGTTTACTAAAGAGTTTTGACCTTTTCCAGAATTTCTAGTGCATGGCCTTCAGGAGACACGCGATAATTGACGTCTGCCAACTGACCATTTTTATCAATGATGAAAGTCGATCTCAGCATGCCCATTTTCTTAACCCCATCTTTTTCTTTTTCCTGCCAGACACCATAGTTTTCACAAATAGTTCCATCGGTATCAGCAAGTAATACCAGTTCTAGATCGAACTTTTTAATAAACTGCGTGTGACTTTCACAGGAATCCTTGCTTACACCAATCACCACTGTATCGAGTTGTGAGAATTGATCTGCGAGTTTGGTAAAATCATTCGCCTCTATAGTACAGCCCGGAGTGTCATCTTTGGGATAAAAATAGAGGACAACAGCTTTTTTGCCGGTGTAATCCGAAAGGCTGACTGGATTGCCATTCTGGTTAAGCGCATTAAAAGCAGGTGCTGGTTGATGATTTTCTAACATAATCGTCTCCTTGATAGCATTCTTCAAGACAGATTAATCTATCATGAAGCGTAGTGATGTTTTTACGCATACCGCTACTTCTAACATAAAACTAGTTGCAGAGTCTATTTGTAACACGATAGGAACACAATTGGGATTGCGCAATTGTGTTGGAGTCTAATAGCTTAGTTACAGATATGAGAGCAAGCCTTTTGTATACAGAGAACAGTTACAGTTGATCTTTTTTCAAAGAAAACGATTGAATAAATTATTTTTGATATTCCTCAAAAAAAGGCAGTAATGAAGGCAATTGATAAAACCAGGCATTACACGCTGTTCGAAATAGCTCAGTATTATCTTGTGCATTACAATAGTGTAAGTCGAGCAATCCGATAATTACTTGCACAATACAATAACAGACACTTTCTTTCGTTTATAGAAAGTGAGATTCAACCAATGAGAAGGAGAGACCTGTGATGTCCCTCCTTCTCATATTACAGAATACTATGTAATTTCCTACTACTATTTACCAATTAGAATGGTTTTAATGCTTGTTCTTTGGTTTATTCTTATGTTTTCTATTTTGACTTGCCAATCCTCCATCGCAGCTGAGTGCTGAACCTGGCAGCCTGCCCGCAATAAAACGCCGAACCTGCTTTGCATCTTTTCTATTGCAAACATTATCACCATTTGCATCACAGGTGACTGTGCACTCTAAAAAGCCAGCTGAACATTTCGAGATTAAACGTGCATCTCTCTTATTGATTCGACCATTTGTGTCAAAGTCTCCGCAGAAAAACTGACCGTTTTCGCAGGCATCACCAATACCGTCCGAATCACTATCAGCCTGATCAGGATTTGCACAATATTAGCACAATATTAGGGTCAGACTCGAATTAATACCTACTGCTTTGCAATACTATGCTAGGCCTGATTTTTACAAAACACAAAGTAGTGTTGAAAAATGTGCCGTTGGAATTTTCCCGGATTAACAAGGTGGCAGGTTACCATACAAAATTAAGTCGTGTCTGACCCTAATACTGCTTTATGAATTTAGCTCGTTTTTTTATGCATTGCTTCTATTTAGGTTTGACCCTATCCTGATTCCCTCTCTATCCTTGGCGCAATCAATCCAGGTTGCGACAGGTATCGTTTTCTTTCACCCTACTATATGCATATTTCTTTGTTAAAAGATGTGAACTATTGCCGAAATCATTAAAACAATAAAAGACACTATAGAGAATGTTGCTCTATGAATGAGACTTTCAATGGATTTATCAGTTTGTCTGAAATGACCCGACATTTTGTTTTGAATATAAGGGGTTATCCACTTCAGTCTCGTTGCCTCTACATGATGTATTTGGCATTGTTAAATAATGAAAATTTACAACATCTTGTGCCTACGAGAGCGGTGGATTTCAAGATAGTTGTCGCCTAAAGTTAAAAATCATGCTGCCTTGTCCTTCACTATTTCAGTGTTTTGTTTCTCCGGATTGAGATAAACGACGGTGATTGGCTCCCAATTGCGTATT
>JAZGEP010000297.1:0-4278 GCA_036478815.1 Methylococcales bacterium | reverse complement strand
GCAGGATTTTTGTTTCTGACCGAACCATCTCAAAAGGCGCATAGTCATTCTACGCAACGATTGAGATTGCGTTGGTCAGAAGCAAAAAGACAAGCAAGGTTGGTAACTTTATTTCGTCAAACCACCTTATGATGAGATTGAGATGTTCTGCAATGATGCGAGAGGATGATGGTGAGCGCTGAAAAAAAAATACAAGACCAGGTTAAAATTAGTTGGCTTGATCAGTTAAGACGCAAGCGCCGTAAACTGATTAAGAAAGCTGGTAAAACCATTATCCGTTCAATTGCCAATGATTTTATGGCCAACCAATCGTTGGTCGGTAATCCTCCGGTGTTTGATACCAGGCAATTTGCATGGGTGAAAACGCTGGAAGGCAATTGGCAGGCAATGCGTGTTGAATTGGATGCTGTCTTGTTAACCAAAGAATTAATTCCTGCATTCCATCAAATATCACCCGATCAAACCCGAATTTCCAAAGGTGATAACTGGAAGACTTTCCCGCTCTGGGTGTTCCGTGAAAAAAGTACGATTAACTGTAAACGTTGCCCACAAACAGCTGCTGTTTTACAGGAAATTCCCGGCTTGCAAAATGCCTGGTTTTCAATTCTTGCCCCTGGTTACCATATTCCAGCGCATCGCGGAGTTACCAAAGCCGTGTTACGTGCTCAGCTGGGCTTGAAAATCCCACAACATCGCGAAAATTGCACAATGCGCGTGGACGGTGTCACCTTTGCCTGGCAAGAGGGCAAGTGTGTGGTTCTTGACGATTCCTATGAACATGAAGTCCACAATAATACCGATGAAGAACGGGTTATTCTATTCCTTGATATTGATCGGCCGATGAAACTACCAGGCCGAATTGCCAGCAAGATATTATTGTTTTTGTTGCAACGCAGCGCATATGTGGTTGATGCCAAAAAAAACCTGCAAGTATGGGAACAGCGTTATCGAGAATATATGGTTGAACAAGGTCGCCCGCCTGAATAATAGCTGTTCTGAGGTAACTCCTTACCCTCAATTTTGTCCAATCGCTGCGTTAAACGTTGCTTACAAACGGGCATGGAATCACTTGAACAATTGACGTAGGCCATTGTTGTCAAATCACTGTTCATATTCAAGGCGCGAAAACAGGCGCATAATGAGCTATGTAACTGTTTTAGCAACACCGAAGATGTGCAAAAAGACAAGTGAATTGTTCAAGTGATTCCATGCACGTTTCTTAGGTAATGATCAGCGATCACCTTTGCCACACTGCAAGTCAGTTTTTTTGCTGTTGGAATATGTAAAAACTCGTTCGGGCCATGTGCGTTTGATCCTGGGCCGAGTACGCCTGTGATCATAAATTGGGCATTTGGAAACTTCTCGCCAAGCATTCCCATAAACGGAATTGAGCCACCTTCGCCCATATGAATCGCTGGTTTTCCAAAATATTCAAATGAAGCAGTGTCGATGGATTGTTGCAACCAAGGACTAAACGGTGGTGCATTCCAGCCGCTGGCAGACCAGTCTGGAGTAAAGCTGATTTGTGCCTGATAAGGCGGGTTGTCTTCCAGCAAATGTTTGAGTGTTTGCGAAGCTATCTCTGCATCACAGGTTGGTGGAAGTCTCAGCGACAGTTTAACTTCGGTTGCGGGTCGTAACACGTTTCCTGCATTTTCAATTGAGGGTAAACCGTTTGCACCAACCACAGTTAGAGCGGGTCGCCAGGTACGATTCAACACCAATTCAGTTAAATCATTATTGACTGGTAGCGCATCTCCAGTAAAAGGAAAGCGCGAATATGATTGCTCAGCAATCACTTCAGCAGCGATTGCGGCTTGTTGTTTTCGATCTGGCGGGATTTCCGCATTAAACGCTGCATTGGTGATTTCTCCAGTCTCAGCGTTTTCAACCCGTTCCAGCAACAACCTGAGCAGACGAAAACTATCAGGTACAATGCCGCTGGCATCACCGGAATGCACACCTTCATTAAGAATTTGAACACTCAAATCACCACCAGCCAATCCACGTAACGACGTTGTGCACCAGAGTTGATCATAATTGCCACAGCCGGAATCCAGGCAAATCACCAGATCAGGTTGACCAATACGCTGCGCCAAAGCATCAATATAAAACGGTAAATCGTAACTACCACTTTCCTCGCATGCTTCAATAATCACCACGCAGCGTGCATGGGGAATCTGTTGTTGCTGGAGAGCAGCAATTGCCGTCAGTGAAGCAAACATGGCATAACCATCATCAGCTCCACCGCGACCATACAACTTATCGCCATCCACAACCGGTGTCCACGGCCCCAAGCCATCCCGCCAACCAGTCATTTCAGGTTGTTTGTCGAGATGTCCGTAAAGTAAAACTGTATTATCTGAATTTCCTTCAATATCAATAAAAATCAACGGTGTTCTTCCTTCAAGACGAACGATTTCAAGCTTCGCCCCAACAATATTTTGCGCGATGGCCCAATCAGCAAATTGCTGTGTCACTTGTTCCATATAGCCATGTACGACCCAATCTGCATCAAACAAAGGCGATTTATTTGGAATACGGATGTAGTCAATCAGTTCTGGTAGAATTGATTGACTCCATTTGTTTTCAACACAGGTTTCTAGTTTTTGTTTGTTGATCATGATCAAATACTCAGGAATGGGCAGGGTAGATTATCAGTAGGTTATTGGTAGTGAGTATGCCGATAGTCTGATTATTTTCTATCATGCGTTTCCTTAAGTACATCTGCCATTTCCTCTTCAACGGCTGGGTCTAAGTGGATACTTTCATCGGTATCAACTATTCCAGCATTTGCATTACTGTAGGTATCCACCTCCAGTTTGTCTTCACTGTTTGCAATCACTACGGTGACCACAGCATCACCCGATATATTGACGGCAGTTCTGATCATGTCCATCAAACGATCAACACCGAGAATCAGACCAATACCTTCTACTGGTAGACCGACTTGTGCAAACACCATTGAAAGCATAATCAAACCAACACCAGGCACACCTGCTGTGCCAATCGATGCTAGCACAGACATCAGAATAACGGTGAGATAGCCGCTAATCCCTAAATCCACGTTATAAACATTGGCAATAAACACAGTGGCAACGCCTTGCATAATCGCAGTACCATCCATATTAATGGTGGCACCAAAGGGAACCGTAAACGAAGCAACCGAGTTATCAACTCCCATTCGCTCGGTAACGGTTCTCATGGTGACGGGAATGCTTGCATTAGAACTTGCTGTACTAAATGCAAAGATCTGGGCATTCCTGATTTTTTTAATGAAGATGGTAGGACTGAGGCCGGAAAACAGTTTTAATACAATCATCAAGGTAACAAATAGATGCACCATCAATGCGCCAATTAACACCAGAACATAGCCTGCCAGAGAAGCTAATAGCTCCAGACCGAGGTTAGCGACTGCTTTGGCGATAAGTGCAAACACGGCATAAGGGGCAACCGCCATTATGATGTTGACCATTTTCATCATGATCTCATTGGCAATTTCAGCACCTTCAATAAAGCTTTTTGCTTTTCTGCCGACCATCAACATGCTGATGCCAACCAGTATCGAGAAGAAAATTACGGGTAACATATCGCCATTAGCCATGGCATGAATCGGATTGGTTGGAATAATGCTGATAATGACATCCGTCAGCGGAGGTGCTTCCTGTGCAGTAAAAGCAGCACTGGATGCCTGGTTCATGCCCTTGCCAATGCCTGCGACGGCTGCAATAGTGATTGCCATGGCGATAGCGATTGCAGTGGTAAGCATATAAAGTCCGAATGCTTTGGCACCAACTCGCCCCAAAGTATTGATATTACCAATGCCGCACACACCACAGATCAGCGAGAAAAACACCAGTGGAACCACCAGCATTTTTAAAGCATTGACAAACATTTTACCGACAACGTGGAACAGTCCATTAACAATGTATGTGTTAATAAATCCATCTTCCGCATTGATGCCGGTGAGGTTGATGATTAATCCGATGATAATTCCCAGCGCCATGCCTAGTAGCACTTTGACGGTCAGGCTCATTTTTTTTACTTCACTCATCATTGCCTCCTTTGTGGCAAAATTTGGTGTCAAATTAGTCTATCGCTATCGTGCAGTTTAACAGCGCTTTGTTATACGTATTACTCAATGACTTACCTTAAGGTGGTTTGACGAAATAAAGTTACCAACCTTGCTTGTCTTTTTGCTCCTGACCAACGCAATCTCAATCGTTGCGTAGAATGACTATGCGCCTTTTGAGATGGTTCGGTCAGAAACAAAAATCC
>JAZGEP010000296.1:0-3447 GCA_036478815.1 Methylococcales bacterium | reverse complement strand
ACATAGATTTCAGATATAAACAAATCATCAACATCCAAACCTGAATTATGCTCAGCATTAGCAACTGCTGATTCAACTAATTTGAGTATGATTGGAGCAGCTTTTTTATTACTGAAGCGCAAAAGATTTGTAGCATTCTCTACCGACAAGCCTCGAATCTGATTTGCAACCAATCGTGATTTTTGTGCGGCTATACTGGCCCCTTTTAATCTTGCTGATACTTCCATTGTAATAACCTATTTCTTTAGCGACTCTTTCTGTCTGCCAAATGGCCTCTGTATGTTCTAGTAGGTGCGAATTCACCCAGCTTATGTCCAACCATATTCTCAGTAATTAGAACTGGAACATGGAGTCGCCCATTATGTACAGCAATAGTAAGACCAATCATGTCTGGGCTGATCATTGAACGGCGTGACCATGTTTTAATCGGTTTTCTGTCTTGATTTGCTTGGGCTTTTTCAACCTTGACAGCTAAGTGGTGATCAATAAACGGACCTTTTTTGATTGAACGTGGCATCCTTATTCTCCTTGCTTATTATCGTTTACGACCACGCACAATTAGGCGATCTGTGCTCTTATTTTTACGCGTTTTATAACCTTTGGTTGGCTGTCCCCAAGGAGAAACCGGATGTCGACCACCTGATGTTCTCCCTTCTCCACCACCATGTGGGTGATCAACAGGATTCATTGCGACACCGCGAACAGTTGGTCTTATTCCACGCCAGCGTGCAGCACCGGCTTTACCAATCGTAGTCAAATTATGCTCAGCATTTCCTACCTCACCAATGGTTGCTTTACAATCAAGGTGGATCTTACGCATCTCCCCGGAGCGGAGGCGTAGCGTAGCATAAATACCATCTTTTGCCAACAGTTGCGCAGAAGAACCTGCAGAGCGAGCCATCTGTGCGCCTTTACTTGGCTTCATTTCGATACAATGGATGACTGTACCAAGCGGAACATTATGCAAGGGCAAGCAATTTCCAGTTTTAATTGGAGATTCAGCACCAGACAACAGTTGACTTCCAACTTCAAGCCCCTTAGCAGCAAGAATATATCGTCGCTCACCGTCACTATACTTTAATAACGCTAAATGAGCAGTTCGATTAGGGTCATATTCTATTCGTTCTACAGTTGCTGGAATTGAATCCTTATCTCTTTTAAAATCAACAATTCTGTACTTCTGCTTATGACCACCGCCGATATGACGCGTGGTAATACGACCGGCATTGTTGCGTCCACCTGATTTATTTTTTTTTGCTGTTAGTGCTTTATGTGGTGTACCTTTGTAAAGCTCATCTCGCTTTACCCTGACTGTCCAACGACTACCAGGCGATGTTGGTTTTAATTTTACAACTGCCATTACAATTTACTCTTATAGAATCAATCTAGTTAACCGGTAAAATCGATATCAAAACCAGGTTGAAGAATAACATATGCTTTCTTCCAATCTGGCTTTTTTGTCATTCCACGACCGACGCGCTTAGTCTTGCCAGTTGTATTTAACACATTAACGGTTTTTACCTTTACATCGAACAATTGCTCAACTGCAGATTTGATGGTAGATTTTGTTGCTCGTTTATCAACCTTCAAAACAATTTGTTTATTCAGTTCATTAACACGCATGCTTTTTTCTGAAACAATTGGCCCAAAGATAATTCGAGTGTAATCAACCTTTTTCATGCAAATCGACCTTCTAATGCTTCAAGCGCATCCGAGTTAACTATTACAACATCTGCAGACACTAATGCAGCAGGGTTAATGGTATTGACATCAAACACGTCCAGATCATGGATATTATTGGTTGCACGCAGATATATTTCATTAACCTTGTTCAATAACAATACTTTTCTACGACCGTTGAGATGGGTTAATGAATTGCATATTTCACGTGTTTTTATGCTGTCTTGCTTGCCATTATAGACACCTTCGCCTAGCAATAAACGTTCTTGTCTAATCAGCTCAGAAAAGATCGACTGCAATGCTGCGCGATACATTTTTTTATTTATTTTATTCTTGTGGTTGCGTGTCTTAGAAGCAAAAGTAACACCACCAGCTCGCCAGATTGGAGATTGGGCTGATCCCGCTCGTGCTCGTCCTGTACCTTTTTGACGCCAAGGCTTCTTTCTGCTTCCAGTGACTTCAGCTCGTGACTTTTGGGCACTTGTTCCAGACCGCGCACCTGCGCGATAATGCGTAACCAATTGGTGAATCAAGGTTTCATTCATTGGGCGACTAAACACAGTCTCATTGACTTTGGTTTTATTACCTGTCAGTCCATCTTCAGAACAAACGCTGATTTCAATACTCATTGTGCGCTTCCCGCGGCCATTGGTCTCACAATAACGTTACCTCCAATTGCTCCGGGAACTGGTCCTTTCACAAGAATGATATTTCTATCCTTATTGAGTTTTATCAGGGATATGGATTTAACAGTTGTTCGTCGTGAACCCATGTGACCTGCCATTTTCTTTCCTTTAAATACTCGCCCAGGTGTCTGGCACTGGCCAATTGAACCTGGCGCACGATGCGATATGGAGTTGCCATGTGTGGCATCTTGCATCTGAAAGTTATGTCTTTTTACACCACCAGCAAAACCTTTACCTTTACTGGTTCCGGTTACAGATAAATTTTGCCCTTCTTCCAGAATCTCTAACGTAATTGATTCTCCAACGCTGTACTTTGCGATATCGCCAGTAGCGATACGGAATTCCCAGAGTCCACGACCTGCTTCAGTTTCAGATGCAGCATAATGCCCAATCAATGGTTTCGTAACTCGAGATAATTTCTTTTCGCCGGTGGTGACCTGGATCGCAGAATATCCGTCACTATCATCCGTTTTTACCTGGGTGATTCGATTAGGTGTTATTTCAACAACAGTGACAGGCACAGATACGCCCTCGTCAGTAAACACACGAGTCATACCTTGTTTACGGCCTATTAATCCAATTGCCATTAATATACCTCTTGATCTCTTCTTATAGTTGTAGAAGCTGCCATTTGCTTCTAATTGAGTTTAATTTGAACGTCAACGCCTGCAGCCAAATCAAGCTTCATTAATGCTTCAACAGTTTTATCCGTTGGCTCAATGATATCCATCATGCGCTTATAGGTTCGAAGCTCATATTGATCTCGCGCATCTTTATTAACATGCGGAGAAGTCAATACATTAAAACGTTCTTTTATTGTCGGTAATGGAATGGGGCCCTTTATTTGAGCACCAGTTCGCTTGGCAGTGTGAACGATCTCACTGGCAGACTGATCGATTAGCCGATGATCAAAAGATTTTAGTCGTATTCGGATACGTTGTTTGCTCATTATATTACTCGATTACCTTACTAACGACACCAGCACCAACAGTTCGTCCACCCTCGCGTACCGCAAAGCGTAAACCTTCTTCCATCGCAATTGGCGCATGTAGCTCAATATTGACTTTGACGTTGTCTCCTG
>JAZGEP010000295.1:0-10144 GCA_036478815.1 Methylococcales bacterium | reverse complement strand
CGGTGATGAGGTGTTGATGCCTGATCCGTGTTATCCCTGTAATCGCAATTTTATCCATCTGTTTGAAGGCAAACCAAAACTGATTGCGGTGGATGGTGCAAGCAATTATCAGTTAACAGCTGATCTGTTTCAGCAGTATTGGAATAATAAAGCTTGCGGAACCATTATTGCCTCGCCTTCTAACCCAACCGGAACCATCATGTCTGCCCAACAATTACAATCAGTCATCGACTTGGTTGCTGGTAAAAATGGCTGGGTTGTTGCCGATGAGATTTATCATGGTCTGGTTTATGGAACTGATATTAATTCCGCCCTTGAGTTCAGTGATGATGTACTGGTTATCAACAGCTTCTCAAAATACTTTGGAATGACAGGTTGGCGGCTGGGTTGGTTAGTGGTGCCTGAAGCATTGGTTGATGCGGCTGAAAAATTGGCGCAGAACTTGTTTATTTCAGCTTCATCAATCTCACAGGCAGCTGCATTGCATGCTTTTGACGCTGATAATCTGCAACTGCTCGAAACCCGGCGACAACAGTTTCAGGCGCGTCGAGATTTTCTTTATGACGCTCTGTTGTCGTTAGGGTTCAGTATTCAGTGTAAGCCACAGGGTGCTTTTTACATTTATGCAGGTTGTGAGCGGTTCAGTGATGACAGCGATCAGTTTGCCAGTGAGTTATTGGAACAAGCAGGTGTTGCAGTGACCCCAGGGCGCGATTTCGGAGAACATCAAGCCCGCTCCCATATTCGTTTCGCTTATACGATATCGTTTGAAAATCTGCAGCTTGGTGTGGAACGCATTGCCCAGTTTATTTCACGATAAGTAGAAAGTGTTCAGAAAACCAAGTCAACTTTTCGGTAGTGGTAATTTACTAAGTGAAATCACTGTGTAGGGTGCATTGTATGCACCAATTACACAAAGCATTTGTTGTCGCATTAGTGCTTGAGGTGCATACAATGCAGCCTACCTATTTGCACAGCCACTTAAATATTTACCACTACCGGCTCTTCTTAGCCAAGCTCTTAACGCTTGAGCAATTCACGTTCCCAAGCCAAGGAAGTGCGAACGATTTCGTTTAAATCATCAAAGCGTGGTTGCCAATCCAGGGTATTGTGAATACTATCCACTGTAGCAACCAGTTCAGGTGGATCTCCGGCACGTCTGGGCTGTTCTTCAACTGTAATTGGCGAGCCATTCACGGCATTCACAGCATCGATGACTTGACGAACGCTATAACCATGTCCGTAACCACAATTAAGCGTTGTTGACTCACCACCGTTACGTAGATACTTCAAGGCTTGTATGTGTGCATCGGCAAGGTCGCTAACATGAATATAATCGCGTACGCCGGTGCCATCTGCTGTTGGATAATCTGTTCCAAACACAAACAATTTGTCGCGCTTGCCGACCGCGACTTCTGCCGCTACTTTGATCAACAAAGTGGCTTTCTCGGTGGATTGACCAATCTGCCCATCAGGATCGCTGCCAGCAACATTGAAATAACGCAACACCACATGATGCAAGTCAGTCGCTGCAGATAAATCACGTAGCATCCATTCGCTCATCAACTTGGATGTACCATAAGGGTTGATTGGGCTGGTTGGCGTGGACTCATCAATTAACGACTGCTCTGGAGTTCCATAAACTGCAGCTGTTGATGAGAAGATAAAATGTTTGACACCTGCTTGTTGGCAGCATTGCAGCAGATTGCGGGTATTTGCAGTATTGTTACGGTAATATTTGAGCGGGTCAGTGACTGATTCCGGCACAATGGTATGCGCTGCAAAATGTAGCACCGATTCAATGTCATGTTCTTCCAGAATGCGTGACACCAGTTGTTGGTCGCCAGTATCACCGACAATCAATTCCCCAAAGAGTATGGCGTCAGCAAAGCCTGTCGATAAATTATCAAGAATCACTATACGTTCGCCTGCCAATCCAAGTTGTTTAACAACATGGCTGCCGATGTAGCCGGCTCCGCCAGTGACCAGAATAGCTTTTTTCTGTTGATTATTTTGCATAATTAATATTGGTTAGGTTGTTCAATCAGGTTTGAAATGAATTGTTATAAATCAACGTCAAATGGTAGCACAAATACGTTTTCTCCAGCAGTGATCGTATGGCATTGAGCTGGTATGACAATAAAACAGTTTGCATGCACCATGGAGTTTAAAATGTGCGAACCCTGGGTAGCGAAAGGGGTCACTTGTAGTTGATCATTCTTTATGCTCAAAACACCGCGCTGATATTCTTGTCTACCACGCTTTCTGTGAATGGTGTGATTGATAGGGACTTGAATTTGTAATGACTGGTGCGCTTGTTTTCCCATGCGTTTGAATAGAGCGGAGCGAACCAGTATTAGAAAAGTGACCATGACTGAGACTGGATTACCGGGCAAGCCAAAAAAAGGGATGTGCTGGATATTGCCAAATATCAGTGGTTTCCCGGGTTTGATCGCCAATTTCCAGAACGCTAGCTGACCAATACTATCCATGACTGGCTGTATAAAATCGGCATCACCAACTGATGCGCCACCGGTACTAATGATGACATCGCTGATGCTTGCAGCGGTAATCAGTGTATCACGCAGGTGATCTGGATTGTCACGTACCACACCCATATCAATCGGAATGACGCCTGTTTGTTCTAATAATGCATGTAAGGAATAGCGATTGCTGTCATAAAGTTGTCCGCTTTGTAATGGTTCTGTCAGGCTACGTAATTCATCACCAGTAGAAAAAAAAGCCACTCGAAGTTGCCGAAACACTTGAACAGAAACAATTCCTAATGAAGCCAGCAAACCAATTTCAGCCGGTGATAATTGTGTGCCGGCAGTCATAACAATCGTGCCTTGTTTAATGTCTTCGCCAGGGTGACGAACATTGTCTCCTAATTGAGGTATTGCTTGAATATGAATTGTATCAACTGATCGGGTAACCTGCTCCTGAATAATGACTGTGTCAGTATTATCAGGTAATACTGCACCTGTGAAAATGCGTACACATTCTCCTGGTTTTAGGATTCCAGTAAATGGTTTTCCTGCCCATGAGGTTTCGACAACCTGGAGATGCCGGTTGTTGTTTTTTAGATCAGAAAAAGCTAGTGCGTAACCATCCATCGATGAATTACGTTCTCTGGGAATGCCAGCTCCTGCAGTAATATCTTCAGCAAGAATGCGATTCAGACAGTGTTTGAGTGGCAACACTTGCTTATCATCAATGGACTGGATTGCTGATTGGATCCGACTTTCTGCTTCACTGATTTGCAGTAGATCGGGTTTGGCGCAGTGATCGCGTGTTTCAGTCATGCGTTAGCCATTGATTGAGAATAAAATCAGCTACTTGTTGGGGCTGGTTGATATCCAGTACCGGAATGTTTGGTAGTATTTCAGGCGCGGTATCAGTCACCAGTGCAATGATATGCGAGTCATTAATATAGAGTTGAGGATGTCCCATGCTGGATCTGTAGACTTCTATTTTGGGAATGGCTGCATGTTTGAAGCCTTCCACTAGAATCAGGTCTAGCTGTTCACAATCCAGATGTTTGAATTGATCTTCCAACCTAGGCTCTTGCGTAGGCTGCGGATGCTCGATAATCAGTGCGCTACGTCGACGTCCCACTAATAATACTTGCTCAGCACCGGCTTCTCGCAGCCGATAACTGTCTTTTCCTGGCTGATCGATCTGAAAATTATGATGACCGTGTTTGATGAGTCCTATGCGTAATCCAGCAACAACAAGAAGAGGAATCACTTTAGTTAATAAAGTTGTCTTGCCACTGCCACTATAAGCAGCGAACCCCAGTTTTGGTATTGTTACTTCATGCAACATTAGGAATGGAACACAATAACTTGAATATTTTGACTTGCCTGATTGCTCAGCTTCTTCGTTGCGGCAATAGTTACATAGCCTGCTATGTGCTTGTTGTCACACCTTGAAGGCAAACAAAAACACTGCGCCATCGTGTCCAGCTTATTAAATTTCCATTCCTTATCGATCAGCATGGATGTCAAATTTGATAATAGTTTCGGTACCATTTTACAAAATTGGCAATGCCAGTTTCTATTGTGGTTGCAGGTTTGTAATCCACATCCCGTACCAGATCATCGACATTGGCATAAGTTGCGGGTACATCTCCAGGTTGCATTGGCAGGAAATTCTTGACTGCTTTTATACCTAAACTGTCTTCCAGTACTTCGATAAAATGCATTAACTCAACTGGCTGATTGTTGCCAATATTGTAAATACGGTATGGGGCGAGACTGGTGCCCGGATCTGGTTGATCGCTGCTCCATTGAGGATTGGGTTGTGCTACATGATCCATGGTGCGAATCACACCCTCGACAATATCGTCAATATAGGTAAAATCACGTGAATGCTTGCCTTGATTGAAAACGTTGATGGGCTCACCAGCCAGAATGCTGCGCGTAAATAGAAACAGCGCCATATCTGGACGCCCCCATGGACCGTAAACGGTAAAAAATCGCAATCCAGTGGTGGGTAATTTGTAGAGGTGACTGTAAGTATGCGCCATTAATTCATTGGCTTTTTTAGATGCAGCATACAGACTGAGTGGATGATCCACGTTATCATGAACAGAAAAAGGCATGGAAGTATTGGCACCATACACTGAGCTGCTGGACGCATAGGTCAAATGTTCAACATTGTTATGTCGACAACCTTCAAGTATGTTTGCAAAGCCAAGCAGATTAGCATCAATGTAAGCTAACGGATTTTCGAGTGAATAACGCACTCCGGCCTGGGCAGCCAGGTGAATGACCCGTTGAGGCTTATGTTCTGCAAAAACAGCTGGGATGTTGTCTCGATCTTCCAGATTAGAAGTTAGTTCGGTGAAATTTGGATGCGTTTTAAGTTGTTGCAAACGAGCAAGCTTGAGATTGATATCGTAATAGTCATTGATGTTGTCGATGCCTATCACCTCATCTCCACGATCTAACAATTTTAATGCAACATGATTACCAATAAAACCAGCTGTTCCGGTGACCAAAATTTTCACACACGACCTCTCTTTAAATAATTGATTGTCTTTTTGTTATTTGCCCGTCTTCGTAAGAGAGACGGACAAAATCCAGGGTTTTTTATACAATACATCATAAATATAGTCGGGCAAGATCTTAGTAATGTCAATATAAACAAGCTTATGCGACTTGCAATCAACAATCCACCTCATCCACCTTAACCAGAGCTTTGGCCACATGACATGTTGCTATGCTTCCTGAATGCGGCGTGTTACACCTTAAAGACGAATAGTTCCATTGGTAAAGAAACGGCTGCTATAAATATGGATAGGTTGTTGGTGGTAATTTGCCGAATGCTGATGTTTAAACTGGATAATTTTACCGATCTGTATACACTTATATCAAATGAAAACACTATATAGCTACTCAGCTTACCCTCTATTTTGTCCAATCGCTGTCTGAAAGTGCTCATTTACATCTGTAAACTCCGCGCTTTCGCCTTGCCCTTGAACAAACTAGAGAGCAATCTGAGCAGTTACAGATTACGCTGAGTAGTTACAACACTATTATGTTTGTTTGCATAAACTGGAAATGAATGAAACTTTTAATTTAAACGCTGATATCGGTTATCTCAGTTATCTGAGTTGCGCGTTTGCTTACGCTATTTTAACCGGACTGTTGATTGTCAATGCAAGTCGGCAGCACGGGCGAGATTCTCATAGTCGATTGCTGATTCTTGCTAGTATCCTGACATCTGTGTGGGCCTTTTTGCTTGGCTGGCGATCAGTGGTTTATATAGGACCGGAAATCCTGTGGTCGATCGAATTGATTCGTTCATCAAGCTGGATCGCGTTTCTGTATGCGTTGCTTAACCAGAATAAGCTGGTTGTTGAATACAAGTATTTTAGAATTCTGTTTCTCTTTGTCTTTATTGCTTTATTGGTACAGATCTGGATAGTTCCGAGAATATGGATTCATGATTCTGTAGCACGCTGGTTAGAAGCTCAGTTTGTTGGTCATATGGTGCTTGCAATTGCTGGTCTGGTTTTGGTAGAACAAATCTACCAAAATATTAGACCTGAGCATCGCTGGTGGGTCAAACACTTGTGTTTGGCGACAGGCTGCATGTTTGCCTATGATTTTTATTTGTATGCAGATGCTTTGTTACTAGGTCATCTGAGTGGTTCGCTGTGGGATGCGCGCGGTGCCACATTTATTTTATTGAGCCCTTTTGTGGTGATTGCCGCGGTTAGAAACAAAGATTGGTCGGCGACTGTCCAGTTTTCTCGCAATCTGTTATTTCATTCAACAGCATTGATAGCAACCGGTATTTATTTATTGGTTATGGGTATTGTCGGGCATTATATCGCTTTATTTGGAAAAGATTGGGGGCAGGTGGCTCAGATAATATTTATGGTAGGAGCATTTTTGATCCTGGTCATATTATTACTTTCTGGAGCTATTCGAGCTCAAGTGCGTGTATTTTTTTCCAAACATTTTTTTAATTACGCTTATGATTATCGTGAAGAATGGTTGCGTATTACCTCATTGTTATCGACAGATACCAGCGATCAACCGCTTGAACATAAAGCGATTGCAGCAGTAGCCGATTCTGTTAACAGTAGTGGCGGGATACTTTGGATACGTGACCACCATGGTGTTTACAGGTGGCGAGTGCAATCTGATGCAGATCGAAGTCATTTACAGCGCATTGACCCAGAGAATAATTTGATACGCTTTATTAAAAAAACTCGCTGGGTGATTAATTTTGAAGAAATGGAACGTATTCCTGAGTTATATAGGGGTATTAAGCTGGAAGACACTGATTGGATTCGTAGCCTCGAGGGAGCTTGGTTGTTGATTCCTTTGTTTCACCGCGATGATCTGTATGGCTTGATTTTGCTAACTCGCCCACAAGTTGATATTACCTGGAATTGGGAAGTGATCGATTTATTGCGAACAGCTGGTCAACAAATAGCAGGAATGCTGGCATTGGAAGACGCAGCACGTGAATTAACAGTTGCAAAACAGTTTGAAGGCTTTAACCGATTGTCTGCATTTTTAGTACACGACTTGAAAAACATGACTGCTCAATTATCGTTGGTGGTTAAAAATTCAGAACGTCATCACCATAATCCAGATTTCATGCGCGACGCAAATCTGACAGTTGAGCACTGCGTCAATAAAATGAACCGATTGATGATGCAGTTGAAACAAGGTGAAACTGAAGTTCCTATGCAGGCTATTAGCCTTCAAAAAGTTATGGATGAAGTCAAAAAACAGCGTTGTCAACAATCTCCAGTGCCTAAATTTAGCGTCATGAAAACAGACGTTTATTTGATCGCTGATCATGATAGATTAGTTTCAGTATTTGAACATGTGATTCAAAATGCACAAGAAGCGGCTGGTAAAAAAGGCATCGTGATTGTGAATATCGAAATAGATGACGTGCAAGTAGTGATAACAATCAAGGACAATGGCCAGGGGATGAGTCAAGCGTTTATTGAAAATGGATTATTTAAGCCATTTGAAACAACTAAAGGGTTAACTGGAATGGGTATTGGTGCCTATGAAAGTCGCGAATACATGTTGGCAATTGGTGGTGATGTTGAAGTTGAAAGTAAAGTTGAATTTGGAACCAGGTTTCGGTTGTTGATTCCCATTGTTCGATTAGTTGAGAAAAATACTGTTTTTGAAAAGGTGAATGCTTGATGCAAAAGTCATTATTAATAATAGAAGACGATCTCGGCTTGCAAAGTCAACTTAAGTGGAGCTTTGATTCATATGAAGTGCGTACCGCTGATGATAGAGAATCTGCAATCGATATTGTAAAAAAACACCAGCCGGCAGTGATTACGCTGGATTTGGGATTGCCACCTGATCCAGGCGGTGTCGCAGAGGGTTTTGCAACACTAAAGGAAATTCATTCAATCTCGCCATTTAGTAAAGTGATTGTGATTACAGGAAATGATCAATCATCAGTGCCTGTGCAATCCATTGCTCAAGGTGCCTATGATTACTATCAGAAGCCGATTGATCCGGATATGCTGGCGTTAGTCATTGATCGCGCTTTCCGACTGTTTGATCTGGAGGAAGAAAACCGGAAATTGCAACGTCTTGATGTTACAAATCCAATGGTTGGCATTATCGCTGTGAGTCCTGAAATGCATGCAGTTTGCCGAACAGTTGAACGTGTTGCCGGTACAGATATCACAACTTTGATTCTAGGTGAAAGCGGAACGGGTAAAGATGTCATCGCTCGAGCTATTCACCGCCTGAGTTCACGAGCCAACCAGCCTTTCGTTGCAATTAACTCAGCAGCGATTCCTGAAAATTTACTGGAAAGTGAGTTGTTTGGACACGAAAAAGGCGCATTCACAGGAGCCGACAGGCAAGTCAATGGCAAAGTTGAAATGGCTGATGGCGGAACTTTTTTTCTTGATGAAATTGGCGATATTCCTATGTCGCTACAGCCCAAATTGCTACGATTTTTACAGGAGCGAGTGATTGAACGTGTCGGTGGTCGCAACGAAATTAAAGTGGATGTGCGAGTGATTTGTGCTACCCACCAGAACCTGGAACAGTTAATCAAGGAAGGAACGTTCAGACAGGATTTGTATTATCGAATCAATGAAATCACCATCCAGATTCCACCGTTAAATCAACGGCGTGGTGATATCCCAGTGTTGGCGATATCATTTATGCAGCGTTACGCACACGAGATGAAGCGTAAGTTGAGTGGATTTACCGACACAGCGCTTGCTGCAATGGAAGCGTATTCCTGGCCTGGCAATGTGCGCGAGCTTGAAAGTCGCGTTAAACGGGCTGTATTAATGTCAACAACCACTCAAGTGACGGAACAGGATCTTGAGCTGGAATCTTGCGGAGATGTTGTTAAAACAGTCAAACCACTTCGAGAAATTCGTAATGTTGCCGAACGTCGAGCCATCGTCAGCGCACTTGCTGAAGCCGGAGGGAATGTTTCTAAGGCTGCAGAGCTATTGGAAATTACCCGCCCAACGCTGTATTCATTGTTGAATAAGTTTGACTTAAAAGCATAATCGCACAACTCTGGATAATGTTAGAAACGTGTACGGAATAATTCTGTAATTTGCAATGATGGGTGGACTAGCCTGTATTTCTCATCAGATGGTGAGATGATCGCGTAGCTATCTGGATTCACAAGGCATTTTATGAAAGAGTGGAATGACCGTGTGTATTTCTGACTGAAAAAATTGCTTGTGGATTTAAAGAGTCAGTGAGGGGAGGCTGTCCGAGAATAGAGAACCTACTGCGAAAAAGCTGAATTTGTCCAGCTTTTTCCATTATTATCGTTAAATAGCATCACTATTCGCCTCAAATAATGAAAAAATCTGATACAGATCAGCTTTCCTTCGCTACGGATTCTATTCTCGGACAGCCCTTCCTCGATCCCGCTTACGAATTTTCGGAGATGTCAGCTGCTTCAGGTTTTCTTCTTCCCGAGCGTCTTCGGCTGATATGACTTGACCGTCGCCGAGTCGTGCTTGAGGGTTTATCTTGAGTCTTGGTTTCTGCGATTAAAGTCGATTCAGTCTGCTGTTTAGCTGTATTGGTTTTAGCTGTTTGTCGACTATTGCGACCTTGCTTGTTTCTTCTTGCGAATGAGGGTTTTTCCTGTTGGTCGCCGACATTTTCGTTGTTACTGTTACGAGATCTATTGGGTCTACGAGTCGTTTTACCCGATTTATTTTTGTTTTTAGTGCCTTTATTAGCGTCATCGGCTTGTTTGGACGATTTAACAGGTTTTTTGCCTGATTTTGGTCTGGGGTTTTTTGAGGTGGTTTCTGCTTCATCACCAATTATTTTGCGCCAGAAACGCTTCATGAGTCCCTCAGAAGTTTCTTTGCGTTTAGTAGGGGCTGGAGAGTCCGGTAGAAAATCCTTAATAGCGGGCTGTTCCAGGGAACGAGCGGATTTATCAACAAAATCTGGAGTTGTTTGCTCAGGCTGATGAATCTGATCATAGCTTCTCTGCTCTTCGGAAGGCATGTCAGTTGATTTGATTCTCTGGATCTCAAAATCCTGGGATGTATCATCAAGATTTGGCAAAATCACAATCGAAAGGTCGTTGCGTTTCTCGATTTGCTCGATATCACTGCGCTTTTCATTGAGCAAGTAGGTTGCTG
>JAZGEP010000294.1:0-3017 GCA_036478815.1 Methylococcales bacterium | reverse complement strand
ACTTCGTCAGAATGACAAAGTTATTAAATTTCCATCCCTTAATCAGCGCGTAACAGATCAGGAAACAACAATGGCACATAAAAAAGCAGGCGGTAGTTCGCGCAATGGTCGCGATTCGGAATCCAAGCGATTAGGCGTAAAACGTTACGGTGGTCAGGTGGTTAAAGCGGGCAATATTATTGTGCGCCAACGTGGTACTAAATTTCATCCTGGAATGAATGTTGGTCTTGGTAAAGATCATACGTTATTTGCGACTGCTGACGGTACGGTTCAGTTTGCAGTGAAAGGTCCTCGCAATAGAGCTTATGTGAATATCGTTACAGAGTAATTGTTATCATGCCGCATCTGGTATGAAACAAAACATTGAATAGAGAGGAGCCCTGCCTTAGGGTCTGGAAATAAATAACTCACCGTTTTTGCGCCCA
The DNA here is from genome assembly GCA_036478815.1 of Methylococcales bacterium. GTDB lineage: Bacteria > Pseudomonadota > Gammaproteobacteria > Methylococcales > DRLZ01 > DRLZ01. The sequence goes on along the minus strand of JAZGEP010000294.1, from coordinate 2,592 downwards.
GATTTAGGTTAGATTCTGTTGATCTGATTGAGCAAAACCGCAGGCGTAGTGCGCTACGCTGAGGATTTTGTGATTGAAGATCGACAGAAGATGACCTGAAGCTGGGATGCAAAAACGGTGAGTTATTTATTTCCAGACCTAAGGTAGGGCTTTTTGCGTTATGAAGTTTGTAGATGAAGCTGAAGTGATTGTACAAGCAGGAGATGGTGGTTCGGGCTGTCTGGCATTTCGCCGTGAAAAATTTATCCCGCTTGGTGGTCCAAGTGGTGGTGACGGTGGTGACGGTGGACATGTGGTTTTTGTCGCCAGTGACAGTCTCAATACCTTGGTTGATTTTCGTTATCATCGGGTCTGTAAAGCACAGCGTGGTGAAGATGGGAAAGGCGATGACCGTACTGGAAAAAGAGGTGATGACTACTTGGTCAGGGCGCCTGTTGGCACCAAAATATCTGATGCTGAAACGGGCGAATTAATTGGTGATTTAAGCAAGGAAGGCGATACACTGCTGGTTGCCAAAGGAGGCTGGCACGGTTTAGGTAATGCGCGCTTTAAGAGCAGCACGAATCGAGCGCCGCGCAAGATTACTAAAGGCACGCCAGGCGACAGACGGCTATTGAAACTGGAACTCAGTGTCATTGCCGATGTTGGTTTGCTCGGTATGCCCAATGCAGGTAAATCAAGTATTATTCGCAAGCTGTCATCTGCACGACCTAAAGTTGCTGATTATCCGTTTACCACGTTACATCCTAATCTTGGAGTGGTCAGTGTTGATGAAATCCGCAGTTTTGTTATGGCTGATATCCCTGGAATTCTGGAAGGTGCAGCACAAGGTGTTGGTTTAGGTAATCGATTTCTCAAACATTTGGCGCGCACAGGTTTAATTCTGCATGTGATTGACCTTGTTAGTGATGAAGTCGATCAAATTTCGACAGCTGCAAAAACCATTGTTGGTGAGCTGCAACAATGGGATGAAGCGCTTTATAACAAGCCACGTTGGCTGGTGCTTAATAAAATTGACAGCATGAATCAGCAAGACGCTGACCAGCGTCAGGTTGAAATCACCCAGGCGCTTGACTGGCATGATCCTGTATTTCAGACTTCAGCAATTAGTGGTGCCGGTTTGGATGCACTCAAATTTGCGATCATGGATCATTTAGATCATCTGCAAGCGCTTTCCACTCAAAAGGCAGATAATGAAGCAAAGGCAGGCGCTTAATCAGGCTCAACGCATCGTTATCAAAATTGGTAGCTCACTACTGACTGATAACGGGCGTGGACTTGATCGTGAAGCGATTGCCTCGTGGGTCAAACAAATTGCAGAGTTGGCTGGGCAGGGTAGGCAAGTGCTGCTGGTTTCTTCTGGTTCCGTGGTCGAAGGCATGGCTCGCCTGGGATGGAAAAAAAGACCTCAATTGCTCTGTGATCTGCAAGCGGCTGCATCGGTTGGGCAAATGGGTTTGGTGCAAACCTATGAGTCTTTGTTTCAAACGTATCAACTGCATACTGCCCAGATCTTACTCACACACGAAGATCTTTCTGATCGAAAACGCTATCTCAATGCGCGGGCGACATTGTTGGCGCTGCTTAAGTTGAAAGTCATTCCGGTAATCAACGAAAATGATACTGTGGCAACCGATGAGATACGTTTTGGCGATAATGATACCTTGGCGGCATTAGTCGCCAATCTGGTCGAGGCTGATTTATTAATTATCCTGACTGACCAAGCGGGATTGTACGATAAAAACCCGGTTTATTATGATGATGCCAAGCTGATCACTCAATCTGAGGCCACTGATCCGGCGTTGGCGGCAATGGCAACTGGCAGTGACAGCCAGTTGGGACGCGGTGGGATGATTACCAAGATTCAAGCAGCCAAGCTGGCTTCCAGATCTGGCTCAGCAACAGTGATTGCCTCGGGTCGAGACGAAAATGTTATTACTCGTATATTGGCAGCTGAACAGCTGGGAACATTTTTGGTTGCCAATGATGAACCACTATTGGCGCGAAAACGTTGGTTGGCTGGGCAGCTCAAAGTTAACGGAAAAATAGTGCTTGATGACGGTGCTGTCGAAGTTTTGGTGAAATCCGGTAAAAGTTTGCTGCCGATTGGTGTCGAAACAATTGCTGGCAATTTTAAACGCGGAGAACTGGTTGTCTGTCTTAATCAATCCGGCAGAGAAATTGCGCGAGGTTTGGTTAATTACAACTCTGACGAGTTGGAAATAATAAAGCGCAAGCCGACTCAGCAAATCGAAGCGTTATTGGGATACTCAGGTGAGCCAGAGTTGATTCACCGTGACAATCTAGTGCTGATGGAATAATTAAGGATCTGGAAATAAATAAGTTATCGTTATTGTGCCCAGATTTAGGTTAGGTGCTGTTGATCTGATTGAGTGAAACCGCTGGCGTTGTGCGCTATGTTGAGGATTTTGCGATTGAAGTGGGATGCAAAAATGGTGAGTTATTTACTAAAGTTTCGGGGTTCAAAAAAACAAAACAAGCCATTGATTAACAAGGATAATAGCGCCCTAAAAGAGTATAATATAGGTTGACTTGAAATCACCATACAACTCAGATAGGACGCACATGAAT
>JAZGEP010000293.1:0-5959 GCA_036478815.1 Methylococcales bacterium | reverse complement strand
GCGGCAACATTATTTATCGCGGCGACTGCTGCTTTGGTACAACATGATGTGAAACGTATTCTGGCTTATTCCACCATCAGCCAGATAGGCTATATGTTTTTGGCGTTGGGCGCAGGTGCCTGGTCGGCTGCAGTCTTCCATTTAATGACCCATGCCTTTTTTAAGGCTTTGCTGTTTCTTTCAGCGGGAGCACTCATCTACAGCCTTCACCACGAACACAATATTTTCCGCATGGGTGGATTGGCTAAAAAACTACCGATTGTCTGCGCTAGCTTTCTGATCGGCTGTTCGGCGCTGGCAGCACTGCCTTTGATGTCGGGGTTTTTCAGCAAAGAAATGATACTCAATCGATTGCTGGAACAGGAAATGTATACGCTGTGGACGATCGCTTTGATTGGTGCTTTTATTACCGCCTTTTACAGCTTTCGCCTATTTTTTGTGGTATTCCTGGGCAAAGCAACTCAAGAGCCGGATCGTCACCCGCTGATAGTCATGATTTTCCCTTTGCTTGTTCTGGCGACATTTTCAGTAGTCGGTGGTATTCAACCAAAGGGGCTCAATGAGTTATTTTCCTCTGCGAGTGAGCAACATCCCAACCTCGCAATCATCCTGTTTACGATTGCCGTGCCTTTATGTGCAGTGGCGTATGCGTGGGTGGTGTATAAAAGAGGCCAGTTTGGTAACGATTTACCCAATCCAGAAGCGAAAAAACTCCATCAGTTTTTATCCTCAGGATGGGGTTTCGACGCTCTCTATCAAAAAAGGCTGATTGATCCATTTATGGCCATCACCAAGCTGAATCGAAATGATATCATCGATAGTGTTTATAGTGGCCTGGTCAACATCAGTGCTGTATTACACCGCTTCTGCAGTCAATTTCAAAGCGGCCAACTGCGCTGGTATAACAGCAGTCTGGTGCTGTTTGCGATTGTAGCCATGACATGGGTGTTAGTCACATGATACTGAGTCTGATCGTATTTTTACTATTGGCCGGTATAGCAGCCTGGTATAGCGAGTCTTATCATCCGCAAGCACCCAGGTGGATTGCTGCAATTAGTTTATGTCTGGCTTGGTTGCCGCTATTACCCGTGTTGTTCTCGCTGGACTTAAACAGCAATCAACTGTGGCTGGTCGACGAAGTTCATGAGTGGATTCCGCGTTTTAACATCAACGCCCATTTGGCTCTGGATGGTCTCAGCCTGTTACTAGTCCTACTCACGCTGGCTATGGGGCTGGTCGCTGTGTTATCTGCCTGGAAAGAAATTCAAAAACAGCCGGGGTTTTTCTATCTCAATATTTTATGGACACTGGCGGGTGTAGTTGGCGTATTCTGTGCTCTGGATCTGTTTCTGTTTTTTGTGTGCTGGGAAGTAATGCTGGTGCCAATGTATTTGTTGATTGCCCTCTGGGGCTATGAAAACAGACAGTATGCGGCGCTGAAATTCTTCCTGTTCACCCAGGCAGGTGGTTTGCTGATCTTACTCAGTATCAGCGCGTTGGTCTTACTCAATTATCAGCAAAGCGGTCAATTGAGTTTTGACTATATGGATTTGTTGAACCATTCATTGTCTAGTCGCGCTGCATTCTGGATTATGCTGGGGTTTCTGATTGGTTTTGCCATCAAGTTACCGATAATACCATTCCATACCTGGCTACCGGATGCCCATACTCAAGCACCCACTGCCGCCAGCGTTATCCTTGCCGCCGTGCTGCTGAAAACCGGTGGCTACGGATTAATCCGTTTTGTGATACCACTGTTTCCGGGGGCAGTACAGACGGTTGCTCCCTATGTAATGGCGGTGGCTGCGCTCAGTGTTATCTATGGTGCGCTGATGGCCTTCTCACAACAGGATCTGAAACGAGTGGTTGCCTATTCCAGTGTCAGCCATATGGGGTTTGTCTTGTTAGGTTGCTTTGCGCTCACCACGCAAGCCTGGCAGGGAGCAGTGATGCAAATGCTGGCACACGGTGTCAGTACTTCGGCCTTATTCGCCTTGGTCGGTGCCATCCAGTATCGTTATCATACGCGGGACTTAAATGAACTGGGCGGCCTATGGCAGACTCTCCCCAAGCTCAGTGCAGTGGGGTTATTCTTTGTCGTGGCATCTCTGGGTATGCCTGGACTGGGTAATTTTGTAGCGGAATTCCTGGTGTTGGTTGGCAGTTTTCGAACCTATCCATGGTTAACTGCGCTGGCTGCCAGTGGGCTAATCCTGGCTGCAGTTTATTCGCTGATGATTGCACAAAAAACCTTCTTTGGTACGCTTAAATTACCCGCTGCTGTTGACTTTGATCGACGCGAAACCGCGATGATGCTGAGTATGGCGTTACTGCTGATTGTCATGGGGCTACATCCACAGCCATTGCTGGATCTGGCACAACAAACGCTCGATCACTTCTCAATGGGCGTGCAACCATGAGCTACTATTTACCCTCAATACTGATCACCAGCACCGCGCTGATTGTAATGCTACAGACTGCTTTCAAACGCAGCCACCACCGTATCAGCCTGATCACCACAGTGGGTTTGTCCTTGGCCCTGCTGGTTCAGTTTGTAAAGATCGGAGACACCTCATATCAGACCGATTTGCTCGTATTCGACGGCATTACCACCCTGAGTTCCTCGCTGTTATTACTGGTTGCCTGGCTGCTCAGTTTGCTCTTGTACAACTGGCTACAAAGTCTGGATGACCCAAAAGAGGAATACTATTTATTATTGTTGTTAAGCACACAAGGGGCTCTGGTTGTCAGTGCCAGCCAGCACTTCGCCAGTTTTTTTCTGGGCCTGGAACTGATGAGTTTGTCGCTGGTGCCAATGATCGCTTACGCTGGAAACGATAACCAGGCGCTGGAAGCAGGCATCAAATACCTGGTGTTATCCGCAGTGGCCTCGGCCTTTATGCTGTTGGCTATCGCCATACTTTATTTGTATACCGGCACATTATCGATTCCGGAACTGGCGATAAAAGTACCTGCCCTGCTCAGCAATGGCAATATTATCCACAGTTGCGCCATCATTCTGTTATTGGTTGCGTTTACCTTTAAACTATCACTGGTGCCTTGTCATCTTTGGGTTGCCGATGTGTTCGAAGGTGCGCCTATTCCCACCGCTGCTTTGCTAGCGACCATATCGAAAGCCGCACTGTTTGTAGTTTTATTACGCTTATTCATGTTAGGCGAATGGCATAACCAACCCGCAATTATCGACATCATCGCAATCATAGCCGCTGCATCAATGTTAGTTGGCAACCTGCTGGCACTGCTACAAAAAAATATCTTGCGCTTGTTGGCATACTCATCAATCGCGCACTTTGGCTATATTCTGCTGGCAATTCTGGCATTGAAATCGGCAAGCGCGCTATCCAGCGTCGATGCGCTCGCCAATGAAGCCGTCTTCATCTATTTATATGCCTATCTAACCACAGTCATGGGTATCTTCCTGATACTGATGTTATTACCCAACACATACCAAATAGACCAACTCAAAGGTTTATTCTGGCAACAGCGATTAAAATCAGTAATATTGGCAGTGTTGTTATTATCACTGGCAGGCATACCCTTAACCATAGGATTCATCGGCAAGTTTTATCTCACCCTGGTGGCTGTCAATGCGCAATTATGGTGGTTATTGGCAGCTTTGATTATTGGTAGCGTGATGGGGCTGTTTTATTATTTACGGATTATTTTGGTGATGGTCGATGAAGATGGGTCACCTGCTGAGACAGAGGCAGAGATAGACACAACACGAACAGAGCTTTGGGTGATGGGGATTGTGATACTGCTTGTGATTGGAATTGGGGTATTTCCTTCTATGTTAGCTGGGTTAGTGCAGGAAGTAATGGGACTAACTTAGGAGTGTTCATGGATCAGGCGATTGCTGATAAAGCTTTCCATCACTACGGCTTGTATTCTCTGACAACCTCCAGGCATGATCACTTAGACTTAGCGCTGTCACTTGGCTGCAAACCGGGACACTATAATGTATTGAACTTGTCAAAATATTGAATTGATATTGATAGGCTGCTGGTTATGCTTATTGGTAGGAGGAAAGAAATATGTATACAGTAAGGGAAATTCTACAATCCAAAGATTCTAAACTGTGGACGATTGAAACCGACGCTTCAGTTTTTGAGGCGCTTCAACTCATGGCCGAAAAAAACATCGGCTCCCTTTTGGTCATGGAAAACAAAAAGATGCAAGGCATATTCTCCGAACGAGATTATGCGCGCGGAATTGTCCTAAAAGGAAAATCTTCGAAAAAGACCTCGGTCGGTGAATTAATGACAAAGAATGTAATCTATGTCGCACCCGATGACAGAATAAAGGAATGCATGGCACTGATGACATCAAAACGTGTTCGCCACCTGCCAGTCTATCAAGACGGGGAATTAATAGGAATTGTGAGTATAGGCGATCTTGTCAAACAGATAATATCCGATCAGGAATTTACTATTAGGGAACTGGAGAAATATATAACTGGCAGCTATTAGATCATAATATAAATATGGACATCTAGCCGTTGTCTATAGCGATTACTTCTGTTCTACCAGATTTAACGGAGCAAATATGTGTGGAAAAGGGAGTTAATGTTGCTATGAACCCAATTATTCTGATAGACAAGAAAAAGTGTCTAACTTCTTCGAAAAGCATTGAATTTGTCTGTGTTGACATAAAGAAACGGTACAAATAAACTCAAGCAATGACAGAAAACAGTATGGGCTATTTGCCCGGTTTGCCGGTCAATATCAACTTATCAGGGCAAATGTACCTGTTACAGTTATCAGGGCGAACTTGCCTGAATAGCCGGTTAATATCAGGTTATCAAGGCGAATTTTCTTGTTAATCAGTGGTTAGGCTCTAGGAAAATTTATGAGAAATATTCTAAATATTACAAACGGTGATAGTGCTGTAGAGATAATGAAAAAGGCTGAAATTCCTGGCGTGTTTTTGCCATGGAGAGATGTGCTTCATGATGGACCTGTTCCAAAAGGGTTTTCCCTTGAAGAATTATCAAAAATTCGGTCAGAGTTTATCATTAGCCAAAACTGGGGAACCCCTGAAAATATTGAGCGACACTTTGTTGAGAGAGACAATATCCTAAAGTCATTCGGTAAGTATGAAAAAGTTATTTTATGGTTTGAGCATGACCTTTATGACCAACTTTAAATCTTACAAATATTGGATTGGTTTAACGTAAATGGTGAAAATGAAATAAAGCTATCAATTATTTGTAAAGACAAATATTTGGGCTGTCTTTCACCAGAAGAAATGAAGGAGTTGCTGAAGTTCGAGGAGCCCGTTACAGAAAAGCATCTGCTGCTTTCTAGCAAAGCTTGGGCGGCATTTAGAGAAAACTCACCCGAATTTTGGTGTCAGCTATTAAACGAAGATATTTCAGTATTACCCTTTTTGAAAGGTGCTGTTATTAGGGTGTTGGAGGAATACCCGAGTTGCAATAATGGCTTATCACGTACAGGTCAACAAGCTTTGGAAATTATATCGAAAGGCGAAAAACTGGCTGGTAAAGTATTCGGCCTCAATCAAGAGCTAGAGGAACGAGTATTCTTAGGTGATTCAAGTTTTTGGGTCATTCTTCAAGAATTTATAGATTCAAGTCCGGCATTGTTAACATTACCCGAAGGTAAAAAGTTGACCTTACCAACAGCAAAAGACCAAGAGTTGAGTATTACGCCTGTAGGTTTAGAGGTTCTGTCTGGAAAAAGAAATTGGCTTGAAATTACAAGCCTTGATCGTTGGGTTGGAGGTGTTCATTTGGAGCTTTCTAATGTTTGGTGCTGGAACTCTGGTTCTGGTTCAATAGAGAAAAGAGCCTAATCGGGTAAGGGCCGGTTTCTCTCCAGCCCTCCCCACACCACCGTACATGCGGGTCCGCATACGGCGGTTCATTAGCCATTTAGATAATGGAACTTTACCCACTGTTCTTTAACAGAGACTAACC
>JAZGEP010000292.1:0-3323 GCA_036478815.1 Methylococcales bacterium | reverse complement strand
AGTTGCCGAAGTTTGGCGCAGCATATTGATTTCACAGGAGTACTCATAAAATGGGCGCATAGCTGGCTACGCAACTATTTTATGAGTGCTTCTGTGGGATCAAAAGGCAAGTCAAAATCGGGAAGTTATTAAATCCTCACTCCTTATAGCCAATGGCATTGTCTGAATTTAATCTGATTGATCGTTATTTCACTCGTGTTGTCCAACAAAAGAGTGTAGTACTCGGGATCGGAGATGATTGTGCGCTACTGAGCCTTGAAGCAGGTATGCAATTGGCAGTGACTGTTGATACTTTGGTCGAAAATGTCCATTTTTTTGCTGATTCTGCTCCAGAAACGCTGGGATATAAAGCATTGGCGGTGAGTTTGAGCGATCTTGCTGCAATCGGTGCTGAACCACGTTACGCCACGCTTGCTCTGACCTTGCCTGAAGCTGATGAAGTTTGGTTGCAGCGTTTTAGTGATGGTTTTTTTGAGATAGCTGATCAATATCATGTAGATTTGATTGGTGGCGATACCACGCGTGGATCACTTTCAATGACAATTCAGGCGCAAGGCATCGTTCCACAAGACCAAGCATTATTACGTTCGGCTGCCCAGGATGGTGATTTGATCTACGTGACTGGAACTATTGGTGATGCAGGTTTGGCATTAAAGTCGTATCTTGGTGATTTACAATGCAGTGACGATGAGATATTGAATCGTCTGCATAAACCGGAACCGCGAGTTGAAGCTGGAATCGCTTTGCGACAGGTTGCAAATGCATGTATTGATGTTTCAGATGGTTTGGGGGCTGATTTATCCCACATACTGCAAGCCAGCCAGGTTGGTGCAGTGATTGATTTAACTGAACTACCACTGTCTCAACCAGTAAGAGATTATCAACAGCAAAGCAACCAGCCAGGTTTTGCGTTGACTGCTGGTGATGACTATGAACTGTGTTTTACTGTATCAGCCAGTCGTGCAAATGAGATATCGATCTTAAGTAGAGACTGGTCTCACCAATGCACATGTATCGGCCGGATCAACAATTCGGGACAATTAACTGTTTTAGAGAATGGGCAACAGATTGAAATTACAGGCAACAGCTACCAACATTTTTCGTGATCCGTTTTTATTTGTAGCCTTCGGATTTGGTTCAGGATTAGCAAAAGTAGGACCAGGAACAGCCGGAACGTTGCTGGCCATTCCAATGTACTGGTTGTTAATTCAATTGAGTTTACCAGTTTACTTGTTGATTGTATTCATCGCCTTATTGGCGGGAATCTGGATTTGTGATGTTGCTTCTGATCGACTGGGTGTTCATGATCATTCTGGAATTGTCTGGGACGAAATTGTTGGTTTATGGATTACCATGATTGCAGTGCCAGTGAGTATTCCGCTGGTTGTGCTTGGATTTGTATTATTTCGTTTTTTTGATATCGTTAAGCCTTGGCCAATTAGCTGGTTGGATCAACATGTCAGTGGTGGTTTTGGCATCATGATTGATGATGTGCTGGCTGCTGTATTTGCCAACGTTTGTCTGCAAGCATTACTGTATTCAGGGCTTTTAGAGACTGTTCTCCAGTGAATGTTTTTTTTCAATAGGAATACACCAAGAATTTATTGTCTCTGTTTGGGGGGTTAAAACCCCTCAGCTTCAGCTGGCAGATTTTAGCATGAAGCAGTATTCCAGGAGGCTGTCCGAGATTAGAAGCCGTAGCGATGGAAAGCGATTTTGAGCCCATTTTTTCGATTCAATGAGACGAATACTTACTGTATTTAGGAGTGAGGATTTAATCGGAAAAAGGGGCCAAAATCCGCTTTTCCGCAGTAGGCTTTCTATTCTCGGACAGCTTCCTAGACGGATATATGGCATCACGTTCCCATGGAGCGTGGATTTAGGTGTTATTTATTAGCAGCTTTGTTTGATATTTCACACGCCTGTTTTGCTTGTTTTTGTGCGTCTTTTAGCTTGTTGCGCATAATTTTTGCCTGTGGTGGATCACGAAACACTGCACCTGTTTCTCCAGGCATGCTTTTCAGATTTCTGAAAACGACTGCTTGGGAGTACTGATCGTATGACATCTGTTCAGAAAATCTGTCAAACTGGCAGGTGCACTGGTAGAGGTTGGTGTAATTTTGACCACCTTTTCTGTTCATGCATTCAATCACATATTCCACTGTAGCTAGAGTCGGATAGTCTTCTTGATTAATTGGCACAGCTTCTTCTTTTTTACTGTTGCTTGCACATGAGACGAGTGATAGTGCTGTAGTGGCAACGAATACTTGAATGCATGTTCGCCAAAAATGTCGATTGCTGGTGTGGAGTAATTGTTTCATATTGAATTGTCCTGATTTGATAGAATCTGAGGCATCATGAGCATGAACACTTGAACCTGTCTAAAATCTCGTTGAAGGGCACATCACGGTGTTAAATACAGTCTCAAAATGTCACATACACTAGTATGTTGGGGGTTTTTGACTGTTTTTGCCTTGTACTGCATACCTTGATCGAGACCTTAGACAGGTTCTGAGGAATGCCCATGAATTTGTTTTATTATAACCGTTACAAGACACCAACAATAGCTTGTCGTTGGTATTGTTTTCCATCAGGAGTGATATCATTTTGTCAGAATCAATCACAGGTATGGTATTAGCAGGTGGTTTGGCCAGGCGTTTTAATTCTGAGGACAAGGGACTCATTTCTCTGCTTGACAAACCATTGGTGTCATATGCTCTGGATGCTCTCATTCAAGTAGCAGATCCGGTTGTAATTAATGCAAATCGCAATCAAGCCTTATACGAGGCGCTTGGTTATCAAGTGATATCAGATCTGGATCAAAGCTTCTCAGGGCCACTGGCAGGGGTATTAAGTGTGATGCGTCAGGTTGATACTGAGCTGGTTTTTTCGGTGCCATGCGACTGCCCGTTGATCAATGCAGAAATTTTGTTGCGTATGACTCAAACCTTGGAAAATGAGCATGCAGATTGCTGTATTCCCGACGATGGAGAGCGTGTTCATCCGGTTTTCTTATTGATTCGAACAGCTTTACAGGATGATTTGGCTGCCTATTTGCATGGCGGCGAACGCAAGATAGATCGCTGGCTGGAACAACATCAACTGGTGAAAGCAGATTGCTCTGATCAGCCGGATGTTTTTCTCAACGTTAATACGCCTGAACAGCTCGAAGATCTACAACAGCGCTTAAGGAACGTGCATGAAATAACTTGAACAATTGACTTGTCTTTTTGCTCATCTTCGGTGTTGCGAAAACAGTTACATCGCTCACTATGCGCCTGTTTTCGCGCCTTGAATATAAACAGTAATTTGACAACAATGGC
>JAZGEP010000291.1:0-6442 GCA_036478815.1 Methylococcales bacterium | reverse complement strand
CATCAGTTTATTCGACAGTCGTGAAGGTCGTTCGGGAATTGTGGTCTCGTTTCTTGCCATCCTCGAACTTGCGCGAGAAGGATTGGTCGAAATTATCCAGTCCGAGCCCTTCGGCGAAATCCAGATTTGTAGCAAAGTTACCTGAACCGCAAGTTGATAGTGTTGCTTTAGAGGAGAGTAGTGATGAATTTGTCGAGGAGATTCTTGCAGATGTTGACACAGGTGATGATAGCGACATAGATTCTCAATTAGATGAAGAGTCTGAGATAGAGATAGAATCAGGGTTAGCAGCAATTGAACCAGACTTTGAGTCAGAGGATCAGCGATTAGAGCCAGATTTGCCAGAGCCCGACTTGCCTGAGCAGGAATCAGAACAAGATCGATTCGAAGAGACTGATGAAGAAGATGCTGGCGATGTTTCAGATGTTGAGTTAAACGCGGAATCGAGTGTCAGTGAAGCTCCCCTCAAATGTGCTGAAACGGCATCGAATGAAGCAGAATATGCTGAAGCAGAACCGAGTGTAACTGATGTTGACAAAAGCGAAATAGCACAACCCGAAGATGAGGTGGTTGAAGGGGAGGCAAGTGCTCTAGCAGAGCAAAATCAGCTCAATATTGATTCTCAGTCAGAAACTGTTGAACCAGAGATAGACGAGACAGAAATTTCAGAGCTCATTATTGCGCAACAGAATGATGATTCTGAGGTCAATCTATCAGTGCCTGCAATACACTTGCCTGAGATAGCGTCAGACAGCTCATCAGATTCATCAAGCGATACGCCAGCGATACCGCCAACTGAAATTGTATTATCATCAGAACAACCCATTGCTGAATTTGTCAGTCACAAATTAATCAATATGGAAATCAAACATATCGTCGAAGCAGCCCTTTTTGCATCCGGCTCAGCAATGTCGGTAACGCGCTTGTATCGCGTGTTCGATGAAGAGGAACGACCAGAACGCTCTGAGATAAGAGCAGCATTAACCATTCTTCAACAAGATTATGCCGATAAAGCCGTGCAATTGGTTGAAGTTGCAGGTGGTTTCCGATTTCAAGTGAAGGCTGATTATGCATCCTGGGTGGCGCGGTTATTTGAAGAGCGTCCACCTAAATATTCGCGAGCATTACTGGAAACCTTGTCAATTATTGCCTACCGACAACCGGTTACGCGTGGAGATATTGAGAGCATTCGTGGCGTCAGTGTCAGTACTCAGATGATTCAAACCTTGCAAGAACGAGAATGGGTTAAAGTAGTGGGGCATAAAGAGGTTCCGGGGAAACCGGCTCTTTTTGCGACAACGAGTGAGTTTTTGGACTATTTTAATTTGAAATCGCTGACTGATCTTCCCCCTTTATCCGAGTTTATTATTCCTGATGAAATCCCCGAGCAATTACCAGAGTCGTCAACAGAAGACGAAAATGACCAACCAAACCAGCAAACCGAAGAAAACCAAGCCAACCAAGCCTAGTCAGTCGCAATCGGCGCGTCATCGCACTGAGCATCCTGAGCTGTATGAGAATACCAGGGAGCCACTACAACAGGGAGAGCGCATTCAGAAATTGTTGGCACAAGCAGGGATGGGCTCAAGGCGCGAAATTGAAGGCTGGATCAGGCAAGGACTGATCAGAATTGATGGTCGTACGGCTGAGTTGGGCCAGCGCATTACCATTGCAGATAGAATTGAAATACGTGGGCGACGTGTCAATCTGGAGAAACGACTGGGTGGTCCAACCAGAGTATTGATGTATAACAAACCGGCTGGAGAGATTGTTGCGCGTCGGGATCCAGGTGGTCGAAAGTTGGTGTTCTCAAATTTCCCCAAGCCTGATCGCGGGCGCTGGATTACCGTAGGTCGGCTGGATATCAATACTGAGGGTTTGTTGTTGGCGACAACAAACGGCGAGCTTGCAAACCAATTAATGCACCCATCCTCGGAACTAGAGCGCGAATATGCTGTGCGGGTATTAGGCGAAATCACCGAAGAAATGGCGCAGCAATTACTGTCAGGTGTTGAGCTGGAAGATGGAATGGCGTTTTTTGACAAAATTGATTTTTCCGGGGGGGACGGTGCTAACAAGTGGTATCACGTGACAGTTACCCAGGGTCGCAACCGTGTCATCAGACGTCTCATGGAATCTCAAGGATTGCAGGTTAGCCGTTTAACGCGGGTGCGCTATGGTTCAATTCGATTGCCCTCATGGTTAAAAACAGGTAAGACCAGTGAGCTTAATGAGAAAGAAATCAAGCGCTTGCGGCAAACCTTTGATAACGATATTAGTGACGAATAATTAGTAATACGGTATCTGTTGATCATGAGTTACCAAATACATGCGTCTGAACGGGTCAATCATGCAATCGATTTGAAGGATTTTGTTGCCAGTTTAAAATCCATTATTCCAGCACAATCAATCCTCACTGAGCAGGAAGAGCTTAAACCCTATGAATGTGATGGGCTGGCTGCTTATACGCAAGTTCCCTGGCTTGTGGTGTTACCGGAAACCATAGCGCAAATTCAATCGATCATGAAATTGTGTCATCAACATGGTGTGCCAGTGGTTGCGCGTGGTGCTGGTACAGGGTTGTCTGGTGGATCATTGCCATTAGATAACGGAGTATTATTAAGTGTTGCCAGATTAAATCAGATAGTAGACATCGACGTGCCAAACCGCACAGCGCGCGTTCAGCCTGGTGTGCGCAATTTAGCGATTTCAGAAGCGGTTAAACGGTTTGGGTTGTTTTATGCACCAGATCCGTCTTCCCAAATCGCCTGTACAATTGGCGGTAATGTGGCTGAAAATTCTGGTGGAGTGCATTGTCTGAAATATGGTTTAACTGTACATAATGTGCAGAAAATATCCGTGATTACCGCTGATGGTAGTTTGATTGTTATTGGCGGCGCTGGTTTGGATGGCCCAGGGTATGATTTGCCTGCATTGATGACTGGTTCTGAAGGAATGCTTGGTATTGCAGTTGAAGTGACTGTCAAACTCACGCCATTGCCAGAATCCATCCAACTGTTGCTAGCTGTTTTCGATACAGTCGAGCAAGCTGGTGAGGCGGTCGCAGGTATTATTGCTGCCGGAATTACACCGGCCGGTCTTGAGATGATGGATAATGCCACGATTCGCGCAGCTGAAAATTTTGTTGGTGCTGGATATCCGGTGGATGCTGCTGCAATTCTGTTGTGCGAACTGGATGGCGGTCATGCAACTGTTATGGCAGAAACGCACAAAGTTAGGCAATTACTGGTTGAGTTAGGTGCGTGTGAAGTGCGTTTGGCGGTTGATGCAATCGAGCAGCAAACAATGTGGGCGGGGCGCAAAGCTGCATTTCCAGCGATTGGGCAGATTAGCCCTGATTATTATTGCATGGATGGCACCATCCCACGTAAACATTTGGGCGCAGTGTTAAAGCGTATTCATCAATTAGCAGAGCAGTTTGGGTTGGCAGTTGCTAATGTCTTTCATGCCGGTGATGGTAATTTACATCCGCTGATTCTATACGATGCGAATGTTCCAGGCGAGCTTGAAAAAGCAGAACAGCTTGGTTCAGAAATTCTCATCTGCTGCGTGGAAATGGGCGGAACAATTACTGGCGAACACGGTGTCGGAATCGAGAAAATTAATGCCATGTGCGCTCAGTTTTCATCGGCAGAACTGGATCAGTTTCACCGAGTCAAAGCTGCATTTGATCCGGCAGGGATACTCAATCCCGGTAAAGCGATTCCGACATTGAACCGTTGTGCAGAGTTTGGTGCCATGCATGTTCATACTGCAACCAGGCAGAGTCAACTGAATCGATTCTAAACCAGCTGTTCATTCTGCAAGAGGAGCCAGATATCAGAAAATGACAGATTTAAGCGCCGAATTTCAGCAACATATTAGTGATGCTGTGGCTAAAGAGTCTCCGATTAATCTGGTCGGTGGAAATACCAAGCAATTCTATGGGCGTGAGCCGCTCGGCGAGGTGCTAAATGTTGCCGACAATACAGGTATTGTAGATTATGAACCGACCGAACTTGTCATTACTGTTCGTAACGGTACTGCATTGTCTCAACTTGAAGCGGTTTTGGCAGATCAAGGACAAATGCTTGGTTTTGAACCACCATCTTTTGGACAGAAATCCACCATTGGAGGTGTCATCGCTAGCGGACTGTCGGGTCCACGCAGGCCATTCAGCGGGGCTGTGCGCGATCATTTGTTGGGTTGTAAAATCATCAATGGCTATGCCGATATATTGTCGTTTGGTGGAACGGTGATGAAAAATGTTGCAGGTTATGACTTGTCTCGCTTGATGGCTGGTTCAATGGGGACATTGGGGTTGATTGTGGAGGCATCTTTGAAAGTGGTTCCCAAGCCTGAGATTGAGGAAACCTGGTGGCAGGAAATCAAGGGAAATGCAGTCATCCAACTGATGAGCCAGCTCCTGCAAAAGCCGTTTCCATTTTCCGGATTGCACTACGATGGCAAACGCTTGTTCTATCGTCTATGCGGATCATCCGAGGCAATCAAGCAATCTGCAGAAACACTGGGAGGAGAGCAGCTAAACAATGACAGAGATTTCTGGCTGAGCTTGAAAAATCAAACCTCAGAGTTTTTCCAGGAAGAAATGCCGTTATGGCGCATTTCTGTTGCACCAGCAACTGAACCGCTGTCACTTGCCGGATCTGATATGTTGGATTGGGGTGGGGCGTTACGTTGGTTGAAAAGTGACGAATCTGCACAACATGTTTATCAAACAGTCGCTGAGGCAGGTGGCCACGCCACCTTGTTTCGTGGAGGAGAGCGAGATGGGTTGGTCTTTCAAGCATTGCCCACAGATTTGATGCAGATTCAGCAACGACTCAAACATGCGTTTGACCCAAAGGGTTTATTTAATCAAGGGCGGATGTATCCGGAGTTCTAATTCATGCAAACCAATTTGCTGCACTCATTTGGTAACAGTCCGGCAGGTCGGGAAGCTGAAAATATTCTGCGTAAATGTGTGCATTGCGGATTTTGTAATGCAACTTGTCCAACCTATCAACTGCTTGGTGATGAAGCAGATGGCCCGCGAGGACGTATTTACCAGATCAAAGCAATGCTGGAAGGGGCGCCAACTGCACAATTAACCCGCAAACATCTGGATCGTTGCCTGTTATGTCGCGCTTGCGAAACCACGTGTCCGTCTGGTGTCGACTATGCGCGATTAGCTGAAATTGGTCAGGATTATCTTGAAAAAAACAGCGCGCGACCGATGATTGATCGTCTTAAACGGCAATTGATTCAAGCTGTATTTCCCTATCCCTCAAGAGTGTATTTGCTGGTGCGGCTGGCGGCGCTGATCAAACCATTTCTGCCGCAACATCTGAGTCGTAAGTTGCCAACCATCCAGTCAAGTCAATTCTGGCCGAAAACCACGCATCAACGCAAAGTCATTATTCACGAAGGTTGTGTTCAATCTGCTATTGAACCGGGAATTAACGTTGCCACTGCAAAAGTCCTAAATGCAGTTGAGATTTCAGTGATCCGAACTGCGCCGGTAAAATGCTGTGGAGCGTTGCATCATCATTTGTCTTCAACTGAGCAAGCGCAACAGTTGGCGCGTGAAAATATTGATCAATGGTGGCTGCACATTGAAGCAGGTGCCGAGGCGATTGTCAGTAATGCATCAGGTTGTGGACAAATGATTCAGGATTATCCACATCTTCTGAAAGATGATGCTGAATATGCCAATAAAGCTGAGAAAATTGCAGTGGCTACTGTAGACATTGTGCAGATATTGCAAAAAGAAACGTTACACCTCAGTAAATCATCGGAAGACATCATCGCATTTCAAGCGCCTTGTTCGTTGCAGCATGGACTGCAACTGACTGGTCAAGTCGAGCGGTTGCTTGGTAAACTGGGTCTGAATGTAACAACGCCAGAAAATTCACACTTATGTTGTGGCTCTGCTGGTAGCTATTCAATTTTACAGCCCAAATTATCAGAGCAACTATTGAATAACAAAGTCGAAGCCTTGAGCCGGTGTGACCCTGAGTGTATTGTAACTGCAAATATTGGTTGTTTATTGCATATGAAGACTGCAACAGATATGCCTGTTTTGCATTGGATTGAGTTAGTTGCTGAAAAGCTGTAAGAAGATGCAAATTTAATTGAAGCTTTAATCAAAAACCACTTGACGGTAAGGCAAATGGTTTCTATAATTGACTGTCTTTGCGGTGCAGTAATTTTGTAGCACGGCAAAGCGGTTGGCATGGACGTGTTGGCCTGAGTTCTTTAACAAACTGGAATCATTGATGTGGGTGCTCGAGCAATTCAGGAGACTGAAAGCTTCGAGAACTTACGTTAATTCATTAAATGAAAGAAACGTCAGCAATCGAGTTTTCGAACAATTTAGTATAAGTAAGTCTTAAACTGAAGAGTTTGATCATGGCTCAGATTGAACGCTGGCGGCATGCTT
>JAZGEP010000290.1:0-5693 GCA_036478815.1 Methylococcales bacterium | reverse complement strand
GTTGGTACCTGCGACTCACACCATATTCAAGGCGCGAAAACAGGCGCATAGTGAGCGATGTAACTGTTTTTGCAACACCGAAGATGAGCAAAAAGACAAGTGAATTGTTCAAGTTATTTCATGCACGTTTGTTTACCGAAGTATTTATGCGCATACAGAAAAATCTGGATGTGAAGTTGTTGAATTAAATGTTCAGCCAGATCATGTTCATTTGCTTGTTAAAGTTCTACCAAAGGTTTCGATTTCAGTCTTGGTGGGAAAAGTAAAGGGGGAAACGGCGATTCAAGTGTTCCAGAAATTCCCACATTTGCGAACTAAACACTACTGGGGAAACCATTTTTGGTCGGCAGGGTATTGTGTTGATACCGTAGGTATGGATGCTGAAATGATCAGAAAGTACGCTAAGTACCAAGACGATAAGTAAACATTAAACGATTGGGGATAGTTTAGGCTTACTTCAGCAAAGCCCTTGGGGTTTTGCTGAGGACGGCCTTATAGGCCGAAATCAAACACGTTTTATAAGCGTGGTAGTTGATTTCTTGATAACCAAATGATTGTTTGTGCTTTATTTCTTCATAAACGGCTTGCGGTATATAAATAGTGACAAATAAATGGGCTAATAATGGAAGTTGTCCTATTGAGGCAAGAGATATAATCGGCGTTGTATTGCAGACAACTTTCATTTGTTTTTTTCAAGTAATGTTAAGACATGTTGGTTGTTATTGATCATTTCATTTACTAAAATCGACTTCATAATGATAGATAGGTTCATTTTCAAGTTGTAATTTTTGAATAAAGGTTAATTTATCATAACCTGATAATTCGGCTGCTTTTCCTAAACTGAGTGTATTTTTTCGGTAGAGAGCTAAGGCATGGTTAAAGAGCATGGTTTTTATAAAGTCTTCTTGTTTTTCTTTTACGGAGATTAAAAAATGATCAGGGATGTTAACAGTTAGTTGCATTTTTGCTCTCGCTATTAATTTTTGACTTCTGTTTGTGCTAAATATTGGGCAATATTCTGTTTGAGCCCATTTGCCCTTTTCGGTGCGATGTGAATCAGATAGCGCCATCTTCGAGATGGTTTAATCTACCTAGGAAGACTGTCCGAGAATAGAGGCCGTAGCGAGGGAAAGTGGTTTTGAGCCCATTTTTTCGATTAAATGAGGCGAATACTTGCTGTATTGAACGAATTTAATCGGAAAAATGGGCCAAAATCCGCTTTTCCGCAATAGGCTTCTATTCTCGGACAGCCTCCTAGCTATTGTGAACACCTTTTAAGGATTTTAATGCCTCTTCAATTTTGGTCGCCATATGATTCTTTCAACGTAATTATTGTTTCTCTCAGCGTAACAAAACACCGTAAAAACAGCAAACAAAGTTAACTTGATGACTAAATTTCGGAGACACAACACTTAATTGTTTCTATGGTTTTCGTTAATAATATAGTTCCCAATTCGAAAAATACTCGTTAAATTGGGTAAAGTTGTTGTGGGTAAAACATAATTCCCTATCACACAAAAACTACAAACCCTTGTGTTGATAACTCAGCGTTGAAACAAATGATAAGCAACCTCGCAAGCTTTTTTAGAGCGTAGTTGTCGCCAATTGTCTGGTAAATCGTCCAATACTGTGTGCTTGTCAGTTTCGACATAGATTTTCGCATTATCAGCAAGCCAGCCGTTGTGCTCCAGTGCTTGGCAACATGGTATGTGTAGTTGCGCTTGGAATGGTGGGTCTAGAAACACTAGGTTATATGTTGTAGCTTCGTTTTTCAAAAAGTGCATAGCATCCTGACGCACTATAGACACTTGATTTGCTTTTAGGCGATTAATTGTTTCCTGCAATTGTCGACACAGTTCTGAGTGTTTATCGACCAATGTCACAGTCGCTGCACCCCGTGATGCGGCTTCTAATCCTAACGCGCCACTGCCTGCAAACAGATCCAGGCAGTGTGAACCTCTGATGTCGTTTTGTAGCCAGTTAAATAATGTTTCGCGAACCCTGGCAGAAGTAGGGCGTAGTCCGCTAACATTAGCGACACGAAGTTTGGTGCCTCGCCATTGGCCAGAAATGATGGAGACAGAATTGTTATAGTCAGACAACTTGGACTCGAGGATACTGACTTGGTAACAAACCAGATAATGTACAAGGTTGGCGCTGAGGAACGAAGCCCAACAGTTGATTGCTTGTCCGTGTTGGACTTCGCACGCTCAGTGCCAAAGTACACAAAATTAGTTTCATATGAAATATCTGGGTAAATTGGCCGTTCATTGTTTATGGTTCTGGATTCAGGGAGCCTGATATTCCGTTCATTATAGTTTGGTGCTCAGTGCCTTATGGCGCTGTCGCTTCACCGCCAACCAGCACAGTAGTAAATTTTGTGGGATCCAATCTGCGCTGGAATGCATCTTTGATCATTGCGCTGCTAATGGCTTCTATTTTACTGTTGAACACATCCAGGTAATCCAGATTCAATCCATAAAAAGCGATCATTGCAATGTATCCTGATAGTTTGGAATTGCTGTCAATACGCAGTACAAACCCACCTGTGATATTCTTTTTGGCGGAGTCCAGTTCTTCTTCAGTTGGCCCGTTTTGGCGAAATTCTTCCAGTGTTGTATTGAGAACTTTCAGTGCTTCATTTGCCTGGTCGTTTCTGGTTTGAAATCCCATTGTAAATGGCCCTTTGCGCATGCTTGGAATGAAATGGCTATAGGCACTATAAGCCAGTCCGCGTTTTTCGCGGACTTCTTGGCTGATTCTGGAGACTAATCCAGCGCCACCAAGAATATGATTGCCAACATACAAGGTGAAATAGTCGGGGTCATGACGTGTAACTACCGGCATTCCTGCTAACACGTGTGTTTGTTGGGACGGGAATACTTTGCGAATGGTTTCGCCAGCTTGTTGCTCTACAACTTCAGGGATTGGCGCTGGTTTCTCGCCAGTTTTCAAGCCACTTAGCAAGCCATTGGCGATGGATTCAGCCTGGTCTTTTGAAACGTCGCCTACAATGACAACCAAAGCGTTACTTGCGACATAATATTTTTTGTGGAAGCGTCTTAGATCGTTGTGTGTTAAAGCGGTGATGCTTTTTAGTGTGCCGCTAGCTGGATGCGCATAGGGATGGTCGCGATACATGCTGGCATCATAGAGCTTTTGAGCGACTGAATCTGGCTGTTCCAGTTGATGTTTAAGTCCTGCCAAGGTGCGTTTCTTCTCGCGGTTAAAATCATTTTTGGAGAAATTCGGTTTGGAAATAATGGTATTTGCAGTAGTAACCACAGTATCAAGAATATCTGTATCAGAAAGACTGCGAAATGACACTGATGCTATATCACTAGAAGCACTGGCACTCAGGATTGCGCCTACGCCTTCCAGCTGTTGCGAGATTTGATCTGCGCTGAGGCTTCCTGCTCCACGGTCGAGTAGATTGGAGGTCATTGCTGCCAGTCCATATTGTTTACCATCACGTGCGCTACCGGCATCAAAGACTACTTGCACATCGACCATCGGGATGCCTGGGGCGTTGGCGTAGTATATACTCGTTCCCTGGCTGGAAATCCAATGCTGGATTTTGACTGTGGCGAAAGTTGTTGATGAAATTGAAAGTAGTGCGATCACCGCAAACCATTTTGCACAGGTTGTCAAAAAAACTGTTGTTTTGCTTGAAGAATTCATTATTTGCGTTCCTTTGACTGCTTGCTGTCGTCTTTGGGGATGGTCATATAGCTGATATTGAGGGTTTTATCGATCAGATATTTGTTCGCGACTTCCTGAATCTGTTGTGCGGTGACGGCTTTAATGCTGTCGACATACTGTTCACCGACCCGCCAGCCCAGTCCTACTGTTTCAAGTATTCCCAGTTGCATGGTCTGATAGAATACTGAATCACGTTCATATACTTCGCTGGCGATTACTTGTGCTTTAACACGCTTCAGCTCTTTGCTTGTTACAGGTGATTTCTGAAGCAATGTGATTTGTTTACGCAAGGCTTCTTCGATTTCAGTCAGTGTATGTCCAATCGAAGGGGTCGCATCGAGCAGAAACAGGGATGGTAGTCGCGCAGTCATGTCGTATCCAGCACCAGCAGAAACCACGCTTTGCTGACCGCGAACCAGGCGCGATGCTAACCGTGCACTATCCCCACCATCGAGTATGCCTGCCAGTACTTCCAGCGCATAGGCTTCCCATTCCTGGCCTTCTGCAAGTGAATTCAATACCGGAACCTTATATCCCATCAATAAATAAGGGAGCTTGGCAGGTAACGAAACTTCCATGCGTTTGGTGCCGAATTGTTCGACTTCACCGCGGGTTTTGATGACCGGGATCTGTTCTGCTTTCAATGTACCGAAATATTTTTTGGCGAGTTTGAACACAGCATCTGGATCGACATCACCGACTACCACCAGCGTTGCATTATTCGGATAATACCATTTGTTATACCAGCCACGATGATCATCAATCGACAACTCTTTGATATCATCCGGCCAGCCAATGATTGGATAGCGATAACTGGAACTGGTATAAACCATTGCCATAAACAGTTCGTAAACTTTAGAGCGTGGTTTATCATCAGTGCGCATACGCCGTTCTTCAAGGACGACTTCGCGTTCTTTTTCGAATTCGTCTTTATCCAGCAACAAGTTGCGCATGCGATCTGCTTCCAGTTTAAAGCTGACTGGCAATCGCGATTTTTCAAAGTGCTGATAATATGCGGTATAATCACGCCCAGTGAATGCGTTTTCGCGACCACCATTTTCAGCAATGATGCGTGAGAACTGGCCTTTTGGAATCTTTTTAGTGCCTTTGAACATCATATGCTCGAGGGTATGAGACACCCCGGTAATACCATTGTGCTCATAGCTGGAGCCGACTTTATACCAGACTTGTGAGACCACGACTGGCGCGCGGTGATCTTCTTTGACAAGAATTTTCATCCCATTGGCAAGTCGATATTCATGTACACTTGGCTTGGCAACGCTTTGTGTTGACAAGCCAAGTATTATCAACATCGAAGCAATTATTGTATGCATCATATTAGTAAGGTTCCTGGATATTTATATGCTGTGCTGGCAGACAGTCGGATTATCAATGATTTTGCTGTGGCGATGGGAAAACTGACCCAACGAGTACTTAGGAACGAACAAGAAATAACTTCAACAACTGACTTGTCTTTTTATCTGTCTTCGGCGTTGCAGAAACAGTTACATAGTTCACTAGAGCTAAGTTTCTGCGCCTTGAAGACAAACAACTATATTGACATAAACTGGCCTGCGTCAGTTGTTGAAGTTATTTCTTGTTCGTTCCTTAATCGTATAGTTTATCAGTTTCCTGTATCGAACACTTTGGTGACAGGTCACTATTGTAACGATAAAGGTGTTGTTAATGAAAGCTGATCAAATTCTGTTAGATTCTACTCGCAGTCCATGGGCGCAATACCTGGAACTGTGTAAACCAAAAGTAGTTGCATTAATTTGTTTTACAGCACTGGTTGGTATGTTGCTGGCAGTGCCCGGAATACCACCAATCAATGCCTTGATTTATGGCAACCTGGGTATTGCATTGTCTGCTGCATCGGCGGCTGCATTTAATCATTATCTGGATCGCCAGGCCGATGCTAACATGAATCGCACTAAAGCGCGCCCACTTCCGCAAGGTGAGATGAACGGTCAGCAAGTCATCGTGTTTGC
>JAZGEP010000289.1:0-6501 GCA_036478815.1 Methylococcales bacterium | reverse complement strand
GCAATGGTATTGGCGACCCAAAAAAATAGGTTTTTAAATCTTCAAGACTGGTTAAATAGTCACTCGCTTTCGGTCTTACACCAATAATATCTGCCATTTGATCCATCCATTCATCAAAGAAATAAATATGTGGAAAGCGTGTATGCATGGTGGGGCATTGTTTGTAATGCTGGGTATTGTCCTGCTGGATGATGTGTAGACGCGCTTCAAGGTCTGGCATTGAAATAACATTATTAAAATATGCGGCGATAATACGCGAGTGCATCTCTGCCATTGCAGGGATTGAGCCCACAGTTGGTCGCACCATGCCTACAAATGCCAGATTGGGCATTTGAGGGTGTATGCAACCTTTATACAAGTCCAGGTGCTTGTATTGCCAGTGATTCGGGAATTCAATAGTGTTAACACCTGGTTTATAACCAGTATTAAGGATGATGGTATCTACTGCCTCATAACTGCCGTCTTCGAATAGCACACCATTGGCATCAAATGATTTGACACTGCCTTTTGGGGTGATTTGTGCGGTTTTTATCAAGTATAAGAGATCGTCTGGCGGTGCGGAGGTTCTTGTCAAATTACCACTGACATCAGGGCTCATTGGTTTTGGCCAGAACTTGATATGGAAATGATGGGGCACTAGTTGTTGTGGAAACCATTGCTCAAATTCCTCAAATTTGACGCCATAGTCAGAATAGAATTTTAAATTCAAAGTGATGTTGATTTTTTTGAGCGCGTATGGAATACGACGGTAGAACCAACTCAAACCACTGGTTAGTAATTCCTGATAGCCGATCATGTGCCGACCAATTTGCCAGAATTGCATTTGGTCGAAAGGATTTTGCGATCCTTTGACCACACGCGGAGTAATCGCGACACCAGACGAAGCAACGACTAGTTTCTCTGTTTCTGGTGCTAACTCAGCAATCAATCCAACGCCTGATTCACCCATGCCAACACACAAGACTTTTTTATGTTTGAAATCAATGGCTTGACTATATTTTGAGCTGTGAATTATTTCGCCTTTAAAATCATCAATGCCGTCAAATTCAGGAATTGATGGTTTGCCGTGTAATCCCGAACAGACTACTACAAAATCATAGTTTTGATAGTTGCCTTGGTCAGTTTCGATATCGAAGTTATTGTTGCTGTTTTTTTTGATGGCTTTAACGCGAACATTAAAGTCAATATGCGGTGAAAGTTGAAAATGCTCGGTAAATGTATTCAGGTAGTTGATCATGTCCTCATTGGTGAGAAAATCTGGATACTGTTCCGGCATTGGAAAGCACCCGTATTCCGTAACCCATTTAGATGAGGTAAGCGTATAAGTCTTCCATGGCAGGCTACTCCAAATACCTCCGCTTTGCGGGTTTCTGTCCAGGATTTTTACGTCAATACCTTGTTCTTTAAGTTCTTTTGCTGCAATCAAGCCTGCCGAGCCTGCTCCAATAATGATGGCAGTTTTTTTGTTTTCCATGATGTGTTTATTTATTGTTGTAAATGAAATTGATGTCGAATAACGATTGATAAGGATGGTTGGGTATTTAGGGTTTGTGTTGTTGTCATTCAATTAAACCCTACTTCTTCATATGATTTTTATAGGATTGTGCTGACGAATAGGAAGCGCATCAATTGCGAAGGCTGTGTTTCAAGCGTCAGCACATCCTATCATTCTTTCTGGTTTGCTCCACAGCGTGAGAATCCATATTCGAACGATCCAGCGTCATAAACTGCAATTCCGCGCTGGAGCATCACTCCTAAGTTAAGAGAAATATTTTTTCGTAGGGTGCATTCCATGCACCAAAACTAACTGTAGTAGTACTACTTCATTTGGTGCATGGAATGCACCCTACAATTGTTAATTTTCTTAACTTAATGGTAGTGACGCTGGAGCATACAAACGAGGAAAAGACTTTTTTGCAGCTACTAAAACATCCCCAGTTGCAATTGAGCCGCTTCAGACATCATTTCACGTGACCAGGGTGGATCAAATACGACATCCACTTTAACATTGGAGGCGCCGGGTAACTTCCTGATTGCAGATTCAACATCTGTTTGCAAGATAGGCCCCATTCCGCAACCGGGCGCAGTGAGCGTCATGATAACTTCAACGTCATGCAGCTCTGTTTTATCGTCATTTTTGGTGGGGGTGATTTTTACCTCATAGATTAGCCCCAACTCGGAGATGCTCACCGGAATTTCCGGATCATAAATGCCTTCCATCGATTTCCAGATATTGGCTTCTAAAGACTTGGCATCTTGTTCTTCAATCAGTCCTTCAGTGGTGATTGCATCTTTGCCGATTGCATCCGCATCGACACCAGCCAGTCGTACCATGCCACCGTTGATTGTGGTTAATGTAATGCTGTTGCCCAATGATTGCATCACTGAGACTGTTTCACCTTGTAGCAAAGTGGTGGTGAGACCATCCGGGACGGTAACAACATTGACATCCCGCGTCAGTTCTACGCTTTCTGATCCTGAATTAAACATATCTATTTCTCAACTTGATTTTTCTATTAATTGCTGTGCATGGAGTGTTTGCCCATGTACAACATGACCGGATTCACTGAGCAAACGCAGGTAGATTGGGATGATCTGTTCTATGCGAATGCGTTCTTCAAGTGTTTCAGCCGGGAACGCGGTATGTCGCAAATGCGAGTTGATTGGGCCAGGAATTACTGTGTTAACGCGCACTCGTCCTGCACTATCCAGTTCTTCAGCAAGAATCTGTGCGAATTGTTCCAACCCGGCTTTGGCGACTCCGTAAGCTCCCCAATAAGCTGCGCCGCTGCGTGCTACTGAATCCGATGTAAAGATGATACGACTGTTGCCGGTTTGCTGCAACAGTGGCAATAACTGGTTGGTGAGCAGATAGGCTGCAGTTAGGTTGACATGGATTTGTTGTTGCCAGGTCTGTGCTTCAATATCAATGACAGGGGAGGGTACGTCAAACAATGCAGCACAATGGATTAGACCACGCAACGTACCAAACTGTTCAGTCAATTGGTTGTAGAGATCAGTATAAATCGCGGGCTGTGCAACCAGTAGATCAATCGGGCAGATGATTGGTTCTGGATTGTTTGCTGCGACAATACGGTCAAATACCTGCTCAAGCTTTTTTGCGTTTTTATCCATCAATATCGTTGTTGCACCGCACGCTGCACAGTCTTCAGCCAGATGGCTACCCAGGTCACCAGCCGCTCCACTAATCAAAATATTGGTGTTTTTCAGTGCCGTATCTGCAATGGGTTGGTTCCAGAACTGCTGATCAATTTGATTGGTTTGATTTGAGATTGTGCTGTCAGACATGTTGAGTGACCCAGTCGAGAATTTGATTGGCATTGTTGACGACTGCATTGGCTCCCCAGAGTTGTGGTTGGTCATCAGTACCGATAAAGCCATAGGCTGCAGCAAGTGAGGGCATCACCGCTCGCTGCGCAGCTTCGATATCGCTTTTAGCATCGCCGATGTATACACAATTGCCTGGTAACGTACCAGTGATGCGGCATGCTTCCAATAACGGTGCCGGATGTGGTTTGGAATGTGCAGTGGTATCGCCACTAATGATGCAAACAGCTCGGTTAGCTAAATTCAGTTTATCCAGCAAGGATTCAGTCAATCTGGTGACTTTATTGGTGACAACACCCCATTGCAACCCACGCTGCTCCAGTTGTTGTAATACATTCTCCATTTCTGGATACAGCTGGCTGCTGTCAGCAATATGCAGATGATATTGTTCCACCAGTTCGTTCACCAATAATTGTTTGCGTTGTTCAGGAATATCACCAAGCGCGTAGCCAAGCATTCCGGCAGCACCTGTCGAAATCAAGGAAGAAACGTCAGCTAACGCAACCGCGGGATGGTTGTGATGTTCTAGCACCACATTCAAAGCATTCACCAAATCAGGCGCTGTATTTACCAGCGTTCCATCCAGATCGAAAAGCACAGTGCGAATTTGAGCAGGTTGTATCATTCAGCTTTCTCGTATGCTGCCAGATAATTCACATCAACATTAGTTGAAAGCGAAAAAATGCGGGTGAGTGGATTGTATTCAATACCGGCCATGTTCAGTAGTGACAGATCAGTATGACGTGCCATTTTAGCCAGCTCAGAAGGACGGATGAAATGTTGGTAATCATGGGTGCCTTTGGGCAACATATGCATCACGTATTCAGCACCAACGATAGCTAGCAACCAGGCTTTGCGATTGCGGTTGAGTGTAGAGAAAAACAGTTTTCCACCCGGTTTAACCAGTTTCGAGCAAGCCTGAATAATCGAGTTTGGATCGGGCACATGTTCAAGCATCTCCATGCAAGTGACCACATCAAATTGTGCGCTATGTTGATCAGCAAATTGCTCGGCGCTAATGGTTTGATAGTTGAGCTGAACGCCTGATTCCAGACTATGCAGCTCAGCAACATCGATTAATTCTTCGCCCAGATCAATCCCGGTAACATCAGCGCCTGCTGCTGCCATAGCTTCGCTGAGAATTCCACCGCCGCAGCCGACATCAACAATGTGTTTGCCTGCAATATCAATATGCTGGGCGATAAAATTTAGCCGTAACGGATTGATTTGGTGAAGTGTTTTAAACTCGCCCTCTTGATCCCACCAGCGTTGTGCTTTCGCACCAAATTTGCTGATTTCGTCAGGGTAGACATTGGCTTGGGTTTGCATGAGTTGTTCCATCTGTGTGAATGGTTATGAATGTGATGATTGTAAGAAATGATTTTTTGGTTTTAAGACAGTCGATGCTGCCAGTCGGCAACCTTGGCTTTGAGATCAGCGACATTAATTGCTGCTAACTCACCAGATTGTACAAGATGCTGACCTGCAACCCAAACATCGGTTACCTGATTACGTTGACTGGCGTAAACCAGATGTGAGATTGGGTCGAATAGTGGCATGGTTTCCAGTGTATTCATATCAACAGCAATCAGATCAGCACTTTTACCATTTTCCAGCGAACCGATGTGATCATTAAGACCCAGCGCTTTTGCGCCATTAATGGTTGCCATTGATAATGCTGTTTTTGCTGGAATGGCGCTGGCGTTATTGGCAACTGCTTTGCCGATTAACGCAGCACAACGCAGTTCTCCCAATATGTCCAGCTGGTTATTGCTGGCTGCACTGTCGGTTCCCAGTGCTACATTGATTCCAGCTTTGAGCAATTGATCAACAGGGCAAAACCCGGAAGCCAGTTTAAGATTGGATGTTGGGCAATGCACAATATGGGCACCGGATAGTGCATATTGTTCAATTTCTGCGTCAGTTAAATGTACCATGTGCACACCAATGAATGATGATGATAATAACGCCAGCTCTGATAATCGCTGCAATGGATGTTTGCCGTTTCTGGCGAGTGCTTCGCTAACTTCGCCTGCTGTTTCATGGACATGCATGTGAATTGGAATATCCAGCTCTTGTGCCAACACTTGCATACGTTTCAAGTTAGCATCACAAACAGTATAAGGGGCATGTGGTGCAAACGCAGTGCTGACTAATGCATTGCCGCGCAGTTGATCATGCAACGCCAATCCTTTGGAAAAATAGTCATCTGGTGTTTGCGCCCAGTTGGTGGGGGCATCGATCAGGATTAGGCCAATCCGTGCTCGAATACCGATTTGCTGGGCTTGTTGTGCGGCGATTTCCGGAAAGAAATACATATCATTGAAACAAGTGATGCCAGCACACAGCATTTCCGCAATGGCAAGTCGAGTTCCATCGGCTACAAAGTCTTCATTAACCCATTGCTGTTCCAGAGGCCAGATATGATTTTGTAACCAGTCCATTAACGCAAGATCATCAGCGTTTCCACGCAATAGACTCATGGCGGCATGGGTATGGGAATTAATCAGACCGGGAATTACGCTATGATGTGGCAATTCAATGGTTCGTTGTGGCTGAAATTGCTCATCGGCTTGCTGCCAGGGAAGGATATCAACAATTCGACCATTGGCAACAGCAATCGCATGTTGCGGTAATATTAGACCTTCCGGGATAACCGGTATGATATAACCAGCTTTGATTAAACTATCGATGTTCATAAATTATCTGGGGTTAGGTTTATATTTGTTGGTAAGTATCATCAACTGTATTGAAACACATAAGATGCGGAACCGATCAATCGTAAATTATTGGTCAGAGTTGCATGATAATCAAGCATTGTCTCAGTCACAAAGTGTTTTGAATGACTTGTCTAACAGTGACGTAGTTGATCTTTAGCAGGTTTTAAAGCAACTAAGTCGAAAATCTGGGAGAATGTAACACATGAAAGAGTTTGGCGTATAATCCCAGGAATGGAAATTCAATAACTTTATCATCCTGACTCGTCCTTTTCCTCCTGCTTTAACGATCTCAATCGTCGTGTAGAATCACTAGTAGTCTTTCAATGTGATATTGCCGGGTATAGGGAGTTGAGAAGTGGTTAGCTGCTAGGCGCACGAGAGCAGGACTAGCAGGCTAATCCAAACGAGTGCAACAACGCAGATGACCATTGAT
>JAZGEP010000288.1:0-2261 GCA_036478815.1 Methylococcales bacterium | reverse complement strand
AAAGTGACAGCATTGATTATATGCTGTCACTACAACTTAATCGAGCAAATTGTTATTGGGAGGACTACTGGGATAATCTAGAGAAAATAGCGGCTTGATATGTTTACTTCACTTTTAATCACACCCCTACGTAACGATTGAGATTGTTTGGTCAGGAGCAAAAAGACTAGAAAGGTTGGTAACTTTGTTTCGTCAAACCACCTAAGTAAGCGATCTTAAAACACCCAAATTGACTCGTACTAGAAAAATAATTATCAGGAAGGAACAAAAATCAGCACAATGCTGGTTTTTGAAAAGATTGAATTGCGATTGGAATGTCTAACGATCCATACTAATGTATGGAGGCTGCGGTCGGAATCGAACCGGCGTCCACGGCTTTGCAGGCCGCTGCATAACCCCTCTGCCACGCAGCCAATAAAACAGGATTCTGTATAAATTAGGGAATCTGGAGCGGGAAACGAGACTTGAACTCGCGACCCCAACCTTGGCAAGGTTGTGCTCTACCACTGAGCTATTCCCGCTTATCTAGTTAGCAGGTAATTGTAACTTATCAATTTTTTGTGTCAAGGCAAAGTTTTCTTTAACCTGATCGAATTTGCTTTCTTAATGAAATAAAGAATCAAATTCAACCTTAATTAAGCAGACCATCCTGAATCCCAATTCATTGGGATTCTAAATCATAAAATCAATCACTTACAGTGATCTATTGCTCATTGTCCTAACTGCATCTCGTCTATTGAACAACCAATGTGTCCAACTTTGACAATCCACACTTCGTAGTATCATATGATTAGCTTTACTATCTACATAAACTCATTCGTCTCCATCTATTTACCGGAACGACAACCAGAAAGTGTCCTGGCAGCAATTTATAAACCCACAATTCGTGTCTACAGCGATCAACAAAGGATCAATAGAATGAAATCTACTTTAATAAACCTGTGCTGTCTCGGATTGCTGCTTATGCTGAGAACTTTTTCAGCGAACGCCTCTGAACCACAGCAAGTACAAATCGCCTTTGTATCGCAAATACCATCAATGAACCACTCAGCATCCAGCCTTGATCCTGTGATTAATGATCGAGGTATTCAAGGTGCACATCTTGCGATTGCCGACAACAATACGACTGGTCAGTTTATGGGCCAGAAATTTGATTTACAAGTCATCAATGTGTTGCCTGAGCAAAACGCAGTCGCCGCAGTTAAGTCATTAATCACCCAAGGTGTTCAGTTCATTCTGGTAGATATTCCCGAGAAGACATTACTGGAAATCCAGAAATTAGCTGACACTGCCAAAGTATTAGTATTCGACATTTCCAGTCGTGCAGACCATTTGCGTCAATCAGCATGCAGTAAAAACATGCTACATCTTCTGCCCAGTCGCGCAATGCGCGCCGATGCGCTGGGTCAATATTTACTCAGCAAGCGCTGGACTGAGTGGTTACTTGTGATTGGTTCCAAGCAAAAAGATCAACTGTTTGCTGCCGCACTAAAGCGAGCGGCAAAACGTTATCAAATGAAAATTGTTGATGAGCGTGCCTGGAAACACAATTACGACGCAAGACGCACAGCTCAAAAAGAAGTGCCAGTATTTACCCAAGGAGTCGATTACGATGTGTTGGTTGTCGCTGATGAAGATGGCCTGTTTGGTGATTATTTGCCGTTTCGAAGCTGGAAACCCAGACCGGTAGTTGGAACCCAAGGCTTATTTGCCACAGCCTGGCATCCTGCCCATGAACAATGGGGGGCGTTACAGTTAAATAGTCGATTCCGCAAACATGCCAAACGTAATATTACAGAAGTGGATTATGGCGCATGGCTGGCTGTTCGAGCCATCGGTGAAGCAGCTAGTCGAAGTCAATCCACTGCGTATGCAGCGATTCGTGATTTTATTACGGGAGAACAGTTTGCGCTTGCCGGATTTAAAGGTCGCGCATTGTCTTTTCGTGAGTGGAACGGACAATTACGCCAGCCAGTACTACTGGTTTGGCCGCGTGCAGTAGTGAGTGTACTGCCGTTGCCAGAATTCCTCCATCCAAAAAACACCTTGGATACGTTGGGATATGACCGTGCAGAAGTGAAGTGTCAATAACCGCTTCAAAGTACAAATACAGGACATTCTCTGATTTTGCTCCTGAGGAGCGAGGATTTAATAATATCCGCATCTTGACTTGTCTTTTTGTCCGTCTTCCGCGTTGTAGAAACAGTTGCGTAGCCAGCTATGCGCCTATTTCTACGCCTTGAATACGAACAAAAATCCTG
>JAZGEP010000287.1:0-24609 GCA_036478815.1 Methylococcales bacterium | reverse complement strand
CAATCCTATTCCTGTTAGCAATGCGGTTATTGTGAAATCTCGGATAGCGGCGAGTTCTGACGATGCCGAAGAAAACACCTCCACAGGCAAAGTCAAACCAAACAGTAGTGATTTAGAGTTGGGTAATCAAGATCAGAAAAACCAATTAGTCGGGATGCGTTTTAACGGTCTCAATATTCCACAAGGTGCCACAATCACCAATGCCTCGATACATTTCCAGGCAGACGAAACGCATTCCGAAGCTACCAGCTTGATGATTGAAGGTGAAGCCACCGATAATGCGCTGACATTTACCAATGCAAATTCAAACATCTCAACCCGAGCCCTCACTGGAGCAACGATTGATTGGGCACCAGCGCCATGGACTACGGAAGGTGAGGCAGGTGCAGCACAGCAAACCCCGAATATTGCCCCAATCATCCAGGAAATTGTCGAGCGACCGGGCTGGTCAAGCGGTAACGCACTGGTAGTGATCATCAGCGGCAGTGGACGACGCAATGCGGAATCATTTAACGGTGATCCTGCTGGAGCTCCTGTGTTGCATGTGGAGTATCAATAAACAGTACAGGCAGTGATGTGAATAGTGTCAGCGCTGTAAAGTTGGGGAAGAGGGCAGAAGCTCCCAGCGTGTATTAGTACAATTGTTGGGGGAGGGCTTAAACTCTCTTGGTTAACTGAGCTTGTCTATATTCGACAATGCAGAAATACTTATTTAAGTTAACTTAGGAGCGTACAAGAAATTACTTCACAACAACTGACTTATTTTTTTGTCTGTCTTCGGTGTTGCAGAAACAGTTA
Organism: Methylococcales bacterium; assembly: GCA_036478815.1. Classification (GTDB taxonomy): domain Bacteria; phylum Pseudomonadota; class Gammaproteobacteria; order Methylococcales; family DRLZ01; genus DRLZ01. The sequence goes on along the minus strand of JAZGEP010000287.1, from coordinate 23,811 downwards.
CTAAGGAGTGAGTATTTAATAACTTCCCGATTTTGACTTGCCTTTTGATCCCACAGAAGCACTCATAAAATAGTTGCGTAGCCAGCTATGCGCCCATTTTATGAGGACTTCTGTGAAATCAAAATGCTGCGCCAAACTTCGGGAAGTTATTAAATCCTCACTCCTTAGGAACGTGCATGAAATAACTTGAACATTCTGGCTGGTCTTTTTGCTCCTGACTAAGCGATCTCAATCGTTGCGTAGAACAACTATGCGCCTCTTGAGATCGCTTAGTCAGAAACAAAAATCCTGCACCATAATTGTTTAAGTTACTCCATGCATATTCCTTATTTATTACAATTGCATCTTAACTACATCCAAGAATTAGCTGGCAATAATACCTCCATTAATTGCTTAACCTAATCAATGGAGGTGTATTTCTATTGATTCTGTTAAGCAAAAGCAGCCATGCTCCAGTAAAAAAGATATTAATTTCTTGTTCTTGTAATTGTGGTTTCAAATCTGCCTATTCTTTGTATACTCCCGGAAAAACTCCGAAACCCTACTGAATTCACATTAATATTGGTCGTCCTTATCCCTGACTCGGTCTGGATTTCTCTCATCTCGCTTCTTAAATTAGTAAATAAAAAGCCTTCATTTCCGAAACCACCAGTGAAATTTCTGTTGATGATAACGCCCGCAGTTACAGTATCCATCTGTTCTAAACTAAGCTGATAGACATCTTCAGCTTTCGCCGTCGATAAGCCCGTGGATAGAGCAGTTCCTGCAATTAAAAGTATCAATTTTCTGTTGATCATTTTTCGTTCCTCCAGAGCTAATAGAAATTAAATTAGGGGTATCTTCAGCAGCTTTCTATAAGAAATCTCAGCAAACGCCAACTTCATCCTTTGAATAAGGAGAATTAAAGAATTTCCAAAAAAACTGTAAACATAGACAGACTTATGTTTCTCTTATAGTTACTTATAAGCCTAAATAAATCCCCTGTCATCACCCCTAAAGGTGATACGTTGTCTAAAGGTAATTATTCAGCTTAGGAACGTGTATGAAATAACTTGAATTATTATGGCGCAGGATTTTTGTTGCTGACGAAACGATGATCTCAAGAGGCGCATAGTTGTTCTACGCAACGATTGAGATGGTTTCGTCAGGAGCCAAAAGACCAGTACAGAATGTACAAGTTATTTAATTCTCATTCCTAAAGGAAGTAGAGCAAAGCAAAAGCGGACAAAAATTGGCAACAATGGTTGCATGCGACATTTTTAACCGCTTTTAACGTCGTGATGCGTCTTTCAGCCTGATCTTGGAAAGGTTCTTGACTGATATCAAGATCAGCAGATCGCAACGTTATCATGTCAGGCAAGTGAACTTGATGTTCCCAGTGCGCCAGCTATCTGGTTAAACAACTCAATCTCTGCCTGGCTGATCTGGGTACCGCCAATGCCGAGAAAACCTCCCTCTTTAGCTGCTTTGGCAACATTTTCAGCTACAGACATTGACCATTCTTTGTATTCTGCTGCTTCTTCAGGAGTTGACTTTTCAGCTAATAGACGAGAGACTTCCTGGCAATCTTTAATTAACAACTCGCGCATTTTTTCGTGTGAATTAACACCTAGCTCTTTCATTCTTGCAACGCCTTTCTCTCGATACTCTTTAGCTTGAGCCATGGCTTCCTTGCGGTCTTCAAGATTAGGTAGAATAGCCTGAATCAACTGGTTATCCGGGTATTGTTTGATTCCTGACATAACCGATTTTGCACTGCTAAATATCTCTTTAACTGTGCCAAGTCCGCTACCTTCTGCAAAAGCCATGGATGAACCAATCAGTGATGGTGTGGTACTCAGTAGAAAAATCTCATCTTCTGTGAATTTCTCGGCTAACGACATGTTGTCTCCTTAATAATTTAGATTGATATTTGGTTAAATACACTCAGAAAGGGTGCCACTTTGTATTTAACGAATTTAATCGGAAAAATGGGCCAAAATCTGCTTTTCCGCAGTAGGCTCTCTATTCTCGAACAGCCTCCTAGTTAATGAATAGCAAAATATATGCTGAATAGCAACCTCTATAGTTTGATGCTCAACACTTCCGTCATCGGCTTCAGCATTATTTTTTATTACGGACTTTCCTCTATGCCAATGATTTTCTGCTGTAAAAAACTAATGATTTCAGTGATTGGAATTTCCCTGTTTTCCGAATCAGTGCGTCCACGATATTCGACGACTTGATTGTCCAGACCTCGATCACCCAGCACCACACGATGCGGGATCCCGATCAGTTCCATGTCGGCAAACATAAAACCAGCACGCACTTTGCGATCATCAAACAAGACATCAAGTCCTGCATCCAGCATTTGCTGATAAAGGATTTTCACAGCTTTACGTAAACGCTCTGATTTGTGCATATTCATTGGTAATAATGCAACACTAAACGGCGCCAGACTGAGAGGCCAGATGATTCCATTTTTATCATGGTTTTGCTCGATAGCGGCTGCGACAATTCTGGTAATGCCAATCCCGTAACAACCCATCATCATGGATTGTGAATGGCCGGCCTCGTTTTGTACAACAGCATTCATTGCCTCGCTATATTTTGTACCTAGTTGAAAGATGTGTCCGACTTCTATGCCACGTGCAATGGTTAATATGCCTTTGGCATCGGGACTGGGGTCACCATCCTCAACGATGCGTAGATCAGCAATTTCAGGTAGCGGACAATCGCGTTGCCAGTTAACCCCACTATAATGTTTGCCTTGTTGATTTGCACCGCACACAAAGTTATGCAATTCAGCAGCGCTGCGGTCAACGATTAGCACAATATCAAGTCCAATAGGACCCACAGAACCCGGTACACATCCCGCAGAATCGTTAACCTCCTCATCGCTGGCAAGCATTAGTGGCGAGGCTACCTGAGCAAGTTTTTCAGCTTTAACAGCATTGAGTGTATGATCGCCACGCAACAATAATGCAACAACGCTGTCATCCACACCTTTAACCAACAACGTTTTTAGACACTGACTGGCAGGGATATTCAAGTGTGTACTGACGTCTACGATACTATGTTTGCCTGGAGTGTCCACTAACTCCATAGTATTCAGTGAATCTGGCTTGGGCTGAGACAGTGTCACCGCTTCTGCCATTTCGATATTGGCGGCATAATCACTGCCCGTTGAGAACGCAATGGCATCTTCACCGGAATCGGCCAGCACATGAAACTCGTGCGAGACATTGCCACCGATTGCGCCTGAGTCAGCATCCACTGCACGAAATTCCAACCCGATGCGTTGAAAAATTGTCGTATATGCCTGATACATCACATCATAGGTTTGTTGCAAACAAACATCATCAATGTGAAATGAATAAGCATCTTTCATTATGAATTCACGCGAACGCATCACCCCAAAACGTGGACGAATTTCATCACGGAATTTGGTTTGAATCTGGTAATAATTAATTGGTAATTGCTTGTAGCTTCTTATTTCATTGCGCGCTAGTTCAGTAATAATTTCCTCATGGGTCGGGCCAAGACAAAATTCACGCTGATGTCGATCACACAGTCTCGCCAGCTCGGGCCCATATTGCTCCCAACGTCCAGATTCAATCCATAATTCGGCTGGTTGAACGACCGGCATCAGCACTTCTAAAGCACCTGCCCGGTTCATTTCCTCACGAACAATTGCTTCAACTTTACGAAGCACTCTCACACCAAGTGGTAACCAAGTATATAAACCAGCTGCCAGTTTACGGATCAAGCCGGCGCGGATCATCAGCTGATGACTGGTGATCTCTGCATCAGCAGGTGTTTCTTTTACAGTATTTAAAGGAAATTGGCTGGTTTTCATAGGGATTGAATCTCAACAGTTATTATTAATAGAATACCGTTATTCTATCGAGAGTTACTAACTTAAGGAATGGAAATTAAATAACTTGTACATTTTAGCTTGTCTTATTGTCCGTCTTCGGCGTTGTAGCAATAGTTACATCGCTTGTATGTGAGCTTTTGAGATCACTTTTAACACCGCGATGCGCCTTTCAGCGAAATCTTGAACAGGTTCTAAGATTGCTCTTCCCAATTCTTACGCAATTCAGTCATCAATTGGTCAAAACGATCATTTATTTCTGGCCGGCTGACAAACACGCTCCGATAAAAGCGGTCATATTAGGGTCGGACTCGATTGATAAAGGCAATCATCCTTGCAAATCTGGACATCAAGTCCATAATTGCAAGGATGATAGAGCCAAAAATCACATCACAACTTCAACAATTCCCAGCAGTCACTCTACTCGGCCCTAGATAGGTAGGAAAACCTAACATTCTGGCATGTCTATTCCCAAAGCCGATATAATAAATTAGAGCTTTATCAGTTTCTTGCGGGTGTTGAGATTTTTAAAGCCGCTGATTATTTTTTTGCCAATTGGAAGAACGGTTCACAGATTTTAGGGCTTTGTTTTCGACAGCAATCAACTTGTTATCAGCCTCGCAGCCATCACTACGCGAAGTGTCACGAGCTTATATGGTTAGCAACGTGGATTGTTTGTTGGCCATTCCCGTTGTACGTATCAAGCTGTTTTTAATTTCCCAGTGTTTTTCCTGTTTAATATTTTCCAGAAATACCACATCTTTGCCTGTTAGATAGGCGATTGCTTTGCCTTGTTGAAATAAAATGCGGTTACCAGGGTGGGCGCTGATTTTGTCGTCGGGGGTGAGGATGCCGATCAGGTTTAGTGGGTCTGTGGCGCTGATTATGATGGTTCCTGGATTGCTTGCAGTTGCACGTGTTTTGTTCAATTGTTGGACTGCTTCTGGTAGCGCGAATTGTTGACCGTATTGACCGTTGACAAATCTGCCGCAGCGAATTTCACCGCTCCATTCCATACGTTGGAGGATAGGTACTAGTTGTTGCCATTTGTTGTGACAGGTTTCGCGACTCAACAATGATTTAAAGATAACTCCATAGCGGCGCAACAGGCTGTGCGCCAGACAAGTCAATGCTGCATCGCTTTCTATTGAATTCGGTTTTATATGGATGTTAATAGGTTGGATAATGCTCCAGCGTCCACTTGGTAACGGTATTGCGGATTTTTTATGGCGTGACACAGGTTTGGAAAATAATCTGGTGAGACCGGAAAACAGGTCGCAACTGATTAATCCCAGGGCGATTAACTCCCCCAGTGCTTCATCCTGTTGAGATTTTAGAAAGCCGTTTCGGGTTTGTAGTTCTTCATAAAATAACGCACCTTTTTCTTGTAAGATATCGAGTAACAACTGCGCACTGGCTGTAGGTTGCGGCGTTTGATTGTTTGCGGTGATGCTTTGCCAATGTTTAAGTGCCTGGCGAGGTATGAATGAAATTGGCGTGTTGTGAGTGAGCTTTTGCGAGCCTGTTGTATTGTTCAGTCGAAGCCATAAATATTGGCCTGATGAGATCAATGCATCCAGCCAAAACATTAAGTCGCTGATGTCGGTGATTCGATTATTGATGAGATCTTTCTGCCACACACTGATTGGGGCTTGATAACCTTGCAGTTGCTCAAGTATTAAATTGAGCGTTTGTGCGCCGCGATATTGATATTGAGTGGTCAAGTGTTGCCAGTCAAACAGGAAGCAGAAAAAATCAGCACTGCTGACTGATTGTACTGTTTTGCGACTGTTCTGGATTGAATTACGATGGCTGTTATTGAGCAGGCTGCGTTCACACCACTCAGGCATTGTGTCAGCCTGGCTTTCAATGGTTTCGTGATCAGTTCCTTGGCTCGATTTGTCGCGCCAGTTTCCACGCAATACATAGCCTTCATTTTCTAGCTGCAATAGTGCTGTTTCAGTTTCTGTGAGACTGATTGCCAGCGATTGAGCCAATTGTTCTGTATTGAGAGGCGCACTATTGGCTAACCGGCTACGTAAAATACTCACAATTGCGGTTTCGCGACTCAGTGATGAATCGACTAATTCTTCAGGTAATAACAATTCAGGATTATGCTGAAAATGTGGATGAATGAGGCGCATTTCATGCAAACGCAGCGCGCTGACCCAGAACATTTGCGCCTTTCCTGCTTGCAGCAATCGGGTGGCGCGCCTCTGACGCAGTAATACGTCAAAGACAATGCCCCAATCGTCTTGCCATTCAGTTGGAATAGTCACAAACCCTTGGGTATCTAGTAAGTCACACAGTTCATCGGCAGTACGAATTGCTGGTTTGCGTTGTTGAATTGCATGTTCAATTGCGCTGGGTTCAATATGGCTTAAATCGCTTGCCTGTTTTGGATCAAGCCAGTTTCTGCTGTTAACAGCGCGGGTTCTGCGTTCTTCTGCTGGTGCATCGTCCAGAAATGCATAATTTGATGCTGTGAGAATTTCTGCCGCCAGCGGCGAAGGCTCAATCACATCTTTGGCGACCACTTGCATATCGCCGTTTTCTAACGCTTCCAGCACTTCAATCAGGCGTTGCAGATTCATTGCTTCGGTTAAACAATCGGTGATGGTTTGTTCTACTAAAGGATGATCAGGAATCTCACGTTCACCTTGTATGTTTTCAATACAGGCGAGCTGATCTGGAAAGATGCTACTGACTAAATCCTCAGCTTGCATTCTCAATAGATACGGTGGAGTTTTGCGCCCGCCTTGAAAGCGTTTAATTGCTAAGGCACAGCTGGCATTCCAGCGCCAACGCACTGTAAACATTGGAGAGTCGAGTAGCGCTTGAATTAAAATATCGCGTACCGAGGTAGAACGCAGGTAATGCGCCACCGTTTCCAGCTCGAAACTCTGGCTGGTTCCCAATGACAAAATAATCGCATTTTCAGTTGCTGCAGCTTGCAGCTCAAAGTTAAACGAACGGCAAAAACATTTGCGTAAAGCCAAACCCCAGGCGCGATTGATGGCGCTGCCAAATGGTGCATGCAAAATCAGCTGCATACCGCCGCTGTCATCAAAAAAACGTTCCAGCATCAAGGTTTTGTGACTGGGTAGACAGCCCAAAGCAATTTTCGCTGCGCTAAGATAATTGGCGGCTTGTCGCGCTGCCAATAGTGATAACCGCTCTGTGCCCAGTTTATCAACAAATTGTTGCGCCAGTTTTTCAGCACAGTTATCGGTGTTTTCCAGTTGTTGCTGTGCAGCAATTAATAACTTAGAAACTGCCGCCGACAATTCATCCGTACGCCCAGGCGCTTCGCCAAACCAGAATGGAATGGTTGGTGGTGTATGTTGTGCATCGGCGACACGCAGCTTATCGCGCTCCACGCGCAAGATGCGCCAACTGTTATTACCCAGTTGAAAAATATCACCAGCCAGACTTTCGATGGCGAAGTCCTCATCTACCGTGCCGATAAACTCTTCGCTTGGTTCAAGGATTACGCGGTATTCCGCTGTATCAGGAATCGCCCCGCCGCAAGTCAATGCCGTCAATCGCGCACTGCGTCGTGGTCGTATTAATTGATTAATGCGATCCCAGTGCAGGTAAGCACTGCGCTGGCCACGCTGCGTAATATAACCATCTGCAAGCATTTGCAAAACAGCTTTAAACTGATCGAAATCGAGTAGTCGATAGGGCCAGGCACGGCAGACCACTTCATACAAGTGTTCAGCACTCCATTCTTCGCAAGCCACCATTGCTACAATTTGTTGAGCCAAGACATCTAGCGGTTGATGTGGAATACGGGTAATATCAAGATCGCCTTGGGCTATGGCTTGAAACAGTGCGATACATTCCAATAATTCATCTCGGCTGGTAGGAAACAAGCGTCCTTTGGGAATGCCGCCAAGAAAATGTCCAGAACGCCCCACGCGCTGTAAAAATGTTGAAATACTGCGTGTCGAACCCAACTGACAAACCAGATCCACATCGCCAATATCAATTCCCAGCTCCAGCGAAGCGGTTGCTACCAATACTTTTAATTGACCCTCTTTCAAACGTTCCTCTGTACTCAGGCGTTGCTCACGCGACAAACTGCCATGATGCGAGCTGACATGCTCAACACCAATGCGCTCAGTCAAATGGCGTGCTACACGCTCTGCCATGCGCCGTGTATTGACGAAGACGATGGTAGTGGTATGTTCCAGCACCAGTTCCGTCATGCGATCATAAATCTCATTGGCAGCTTCACCAGACAACAGGCCTTGCAGTGGTGTTTGTGGTAATTCCAACTGCAAATCAAGCTCTCGCAAATGACCGGAATCGATAATGCGACAATCAACAGGTCGTGGCTGATTGCCAATCAGAAAATCAGCAACACGTTGCAATGGACGCTGGGTTGCCGATAAACCAATGCGCACCAGTGGTTTTTGTACCAAATGCTGCAAACGCTCAATCGATATCGATAAATGCGAACCACGTTTGCTACCCAGAACAGCGTGGATTTCATCCACAATCAACGCTTCAGCAGCACACAGCATCCTACGCCCGCTCTCGCTGGTGAGCAGAATATACAGCGACTCTGGTGTGGTTACCAGAATATGTGGTGGATGTTTGATCATCGCTGTGCGCTGTGACTGCGGGGTATCTCCAGTGCGCACTGCCGAGCGAATTTCAATGCCATCAATACCTTGACCAACAAGTATTTGCTGAATCGAGGCCAATGGTTGTTCCAAAGTGCGCTGAATATCATTACTCAGCGCCTTCAACGGTGATACATAGACAATATAAACTTGTTCTGTCAGTTTGCCTTGTTCAGCTCGCTGAATTAAATTGTCGATTGAAGTCAGGAATGCAGCTAAAGTTTTGCCGGAACCTGTTGGTGCAGCAATGAGTGTATGTTCACCGCGTTTAATCGCAGGCCAGGCTTCTAGCTGGCATGGTGTAGGTTGCTCAAAGGTTTCCTCAAACCAGCTGCGGACTGCGGGATGAAATGAAGACAGAGGCATGATTGAATAGTTTGTAGCTGCTAGAGAATTCTCAGTGTAACGTAAAGATGGAGGAAAATCAGAACTGGCAATTAAAATATGATAAGTAAGAATCGCGCGTGTTATTTAAGGTTTAGCTTTTTCCATTTGCGTATGGATCTCTACAGACTGCCCTGATCGATCAAATTTAATTTTAATCCCGTTCTTAGTTGTTGCGGGTTTCCCTCTGTATGCAGTGATGGTGTCGCCAGATTGGTTGGTAAGTTGAATTTTATCCAATTGCTGAGAAGGTGGTCGACTAGTGGGATCTGTGATGCGAATGGTGATGTTGCGGGAATTATTCTTATCACAGACTGATTCGCTGATACGTATTCCTTTTTTGCGCTTGAGATCTAGAGCGCATTCGATGTAAAAGCCTTTGTTGCGTGTTATTTGACCTTTCTCAAGCCTGGAAAAAGACTGCTGAGCAATGTTTCTTAAATCATCAAGCCCGTCGGACATTGGCGGGCGGTCTTGATCGCAGCCGCTGTTAACACAAGCCAACAATATTAATGACGAGACTAAAAAAGCACGAGAAATTTTGTTGCTTGATTTCATGGATGCCTCTCGGTGACAGGTTGTTATATTGTCTTAAATTTATTTACTCGTGACATTTTTCGTTCTGTCTTATGAGATCACGTCAGTATGTTGATCTTATTAATAGCAGACAAATCTTAAGCAAAATCGGCTTGGCAATAGTTTACTCCTAACGATGGATTTAGAATCAAATAATTTTCATGACTGACTTATTTTTTTTAATCCATCTTCGTTACACAAGCAGTTGTATAGCTCGCTATACGTCTGCTTTACTGACTGAATCAGAAACAAAAAACCTGCGCCAGTTTTGGGAGATATTTATTTCCGATTCCTTAATCAAAACGTATTTTAGTTAGTGTAATGCTTGACTAGATGGGGGCAGAACGTATTACACTATCAAGGATTTAAATTTAAAACAAAAACACTCTAAAAAAATCAAAATCAACACAATCATACGGTTCTGAATTCATCACTAAGGATTAAAAGTGCGACAAAACGCTGCTTGTCTCCAACTTGATCAGAATGGGCGTTTGCGTCATTTTTTGTCGATTGCCGGGTTAAGTCGAGAATTGTTGACCGAAATCATGGATACCGCAGAATCGTTTGGCGGTGTTGCTGATCAAGTTGTGAAGAAAGTCCCGTTGTTACGCGGGAAGACTGTGGTTAATCTTTTTTTTGAAAACAGCACTCGTACCCGCACCACTTTTGAGCTGGCTGCAAAACGTCTTTCTGCTGACGTATTGAATGTCAATATAGCCACATCTGCAACCAGCAAGGGCGAAAGTTTGCTGGATACCATCCGCAACCTGGAAGCGATGCATGTGGATATGTTTGTTGTGCGCCATGCTTCCAGTGGTGCTGCCCATTTTATTGCCAGCCATGTTGCTCCTCATATTAGTGTAATTAATGCTGGTGATGGCTCGCATGCTCACCCCACCCAGGCAATGCTGGATATGTTCACCATCCGCCAGATCAAAGGTCGGATTGAAGGGCTGATTGTTGTTATTGTTGGCGATATTCTACACTCACGTGTTGCACGATCACAGATTAGCGCTCTGATCAGGCTTGGAGCACAGGAAGTGCGTGTAATTGCACCACGAACTTTAATCCCTGAAGGTATCCAGAGTTTTGGAGTACATGTCTTTGAACAGATCGATAGCGCACTTTCAGGTGCTGACGTAGTCATTGCATTGCGTTTGCAGAAAGAGCGCATGAGTGGGGCGTTTCTACCTTCAGAACATGAGTATTTTTCGTGTTATGGATTGACAGAACAGCGCTTGAAGCATGCCAAAGATGATGTGACAGTGATGCATCCTGGTCCGATTAATCGTGAAGTAGAGATAGAATCTCGTGTTGTTGATGGCCCTCATTCCGTGATTTTGCAACAAGTGAGTAATGGCATTGCCATCCGTATGGCAACCATGGCGATGACCATGAGTACGATTAATCAAACTCGCAGTCAGCAACCGAAATGAAGCAGCCCAATATCGTTATTTCCGGCGGACGGGTGATTGATCCGACCAATCAGATTGATGCAATTCTGTCATTGTTTATTGCCAATGGCAAAATAGCCGCTGTCGGTGAGCAGCCAGATGGTTTTGTTATTGATCAGCAATTGAATGCCGAGGGGGCAATTGTGTGTCCTGGTTTTGTTGATTTGTGCGCACGTTTTCGTGAGCCAGGTTATGAAAACAAGGCAACAATTGCTAGTGAATCGCTTGCAGCAGTTCGCTCTGGTATCACCACTTTGTGCATTCAACCAGACACTATCCCACTTATCGATAGTCCGGCCATGATTGAATTGATTGAGGAGTATGCTGAAAATACCGGGATGGTGCGTCTGGTGCCGATAGGCGCATTGACCAAGAGTCTTGCCGGTGCAGAACTTGCTGAAATGGGCGCATTAAAAGCGGCTGGTTGTCGTGTGGTCAGTAATGCGCGACAACCGATCAACAATTTACTGGTGATGAAACGGGCGTTGGAATATGCGGCCAGTTTTCATCTGGTGGTGATGATACAACCCAATGAGCCCTGGTTGAGTCAACTTGGAGTGATGCATGAAGGCGAAATTAGTACTCGATTGGGTCTACCCGGTATTCCAGAGACGGCAGAAACGGTCGCGGTAGCGCAAATTATTGCGCTGACTCAGCAAATTGGTGTTCATGTGCATTTTAGTCAACTCAGTTGTCAGCGATCAGTGCATATGATTTCTCGAGCTCAATACGATGGTGTTCCTATTACAGCAGATGTTGCAGCGCATCAACTCCACTTAACAGAAACAGCTGTGGAAGGATATAACACAATGAGTTACGTAATGCCTCCGTTGAGAGCTGAGCAAGATAAAAGTGCGCTGAGAAGCGGGGTTCAGAGAGGCGTAATTTCAGCAATTTGTACAGATCATCAGCCCCATGAAGCAGCGGCCAAGCTGGATGTATTCAGTGCAACTGAGCCGGGTATTTCAAGTTTGGAAACCATGCTGCCACTAACTTTGAAATTAGTGGCTGAAGGAACATTATCAATGAGCCATGCAATTGAAAGGTTGACCAATGGTCCTGCCGCTATAATAGATGCTCAATTGGGATCGTTGTCGCCTGGCTTAAATGCGGATGTGTGTGTGTTTTCGCCGCAAGCGGAATGGACAATCAATCACCAAAGTTGGCTCAGCGAAGGTAAAAACACACCATTCTGGGGCGAGGAGATGAAAGGCAAGGTGATGTATACCATACACAGCGGTCAAGTTGTGTATTCAGATTTGTAAGGTGGTTTGACGGAATAAAGTTACCAAGATTGCGCAGGATTATTGTTTCTGACTGAGCTATCTCAAGAGGCACATAGTCATTCTACGTAACGATTGAGATTGAGTTGGTCAGGAGCAATAAGACCAGCAAGGTTGGTAGCCTTGTTTCGTCAAACACCTAACTCAGTTTACCCTGCGCCTTGAAGGCAAATAACTCGTTGAACATTTTGACTTGTCTCATTCGTTGCGTAGAACAACGATGCGCCTCTTGAGATCGTTTCGTCAGCAACAAAAATCCTGCGCTATTATTGTGCAAGTTATTCCATGCACGTTTCTTAGCCTTTAATTAATAATTCACGCAAGTCAATGGTGTTTGCATTGGCGTGGGCTACAAAATTTGCCATGGTCAGCGAATAATTCGCCCAGATACCAAAACCGCCTCCGTTTAATACTACCGGACTCCAGGTGGCTGCTTGCGCAGCTTCCAGTTCATCAATAATTTGATCCATGGTTTCCAGTGCCCCCTTGCTGTCCAGCGTATCATAAAAGTCGACTCGCATGGCTTTAAAAATATGCAAAAACGCCCATGTTGCTCCACGAGCTTCGTAAAAAATATTATCCACTTCCAGCCACGGGGTTTTGATGGGATATCTTCTACCAACAGTCTCCATTGTGAATGTTGATTGTTCTGTCAAATCATGTTCCTGCACAGCGCTCAAGCTGAGTCTGTGTGAGATATCGCCCATTCGCTTCTCGACAACTTGCAAATATTGTCCCAGATTGTCAGCACGCGCAAAAAATTTGGCTTTGTTATTTCTGGGGTCGGCGAGATGGGCTAGATAAGTATGAAGCTCATCGACACCTTTTTGATATTCGTTCTCGGTTTGAGGTAAAATCCAGGAATTAGCTTCAAAGTAAAAGTAAGGTTCTGCTTTAGCCAGATTACGGTTTTCCTTGGATTGTGATTGGGAGCGAGCCAAATAATTTCTTAATGAAGAAACTGCATCTCTAAGTACCAGCAGGGTGCCAGCTTCCCATGCTGGTGTATTGTCCATTAGTATGTTGAACAGTGGATCATTGGTGACATAACCACCATTTTTGTTTAACAGTGTTTCACCGATACGCGCCAAGGTTGAGCTATAGACATAACCTTCAGGCAATTTTTTGATATTTCGATCTCCTGAGTGCACTCTGGCTTCTTCTGTTACATCAAACACTTCCGGTTCTATGCTTGCCCACCAAATGAATAAAATGATTCCGAGCAGAGTGAAGGCTGAAAATCCGAGGAAGAAAGTTTTCATGCTGTAATCCGTTTTGAAGAGTTGTGCGTTTGGCTACGCATCGAATTGTTTCTCAAGTTTAAGTTTAGAGCTCTGCTTTCATGGGTGAAACGCGCGTGTAAAAAACTAGGAGGCTGTCCGAGAATAGAAGCCGTAGCGAGGGAAAGTGGTTTTGAGTCCATTTTTTCGATTAAATGAGGCGAATACTTGTTGTATTGAACGAATTTAATCGGAAAAATGGGCCAAAATCCACTTTTTCACAGTAGGCTTTCTATTCTCGGACAGCCTCCTAGGGGCATTAGCATACCAAAATTTGTATATCAATGGATACTATTAAACTTTTTTCCTGCAGGTTGAGTCTTGAAGAGGGGAATAAAGTTCCGAATTTTTCGGCTAATAGAGTGCTTGGATTGACTGTGTACTTTTTGGAGCGAGGATTGTTTAACATCTGGAAGTTATTAAATCCTCGCTCTTTAGTGCTCAAAGCGTATATTTTTGAGCGTAAAAGGTATATATTTGGGGTCGCTGTAATGTTTTGGGTGTAGTCGTAAAGAGAGATGCATTTTTAATGCATGCCAGAACAATCTACCAGATTACCATGTCTCAATGTTTACAATATAGCGCAAAGCACTTAGTTTAGTGTGTTTTGCAATTGTGCAGTGTATCACATAAACTGCACAATTTGCGTCGTCAAAAGCATGCATACTCTGTTGTTGTGGGTTTGCCTTAGTAAAGGATCAGGATAGTGAGTAGTCATAGTTTTCTGGGGAATATGCTTAATAGTATACAGCGTGGTTTTGTGGGTTTGATGCGTGCATGGACGATTCCAATTGTCTTGCTGCTGAGTTTTGCATCTGGATACACGACATTCTTTGGCATGAGTCAGTTCATAACTGACTGGATTGCTTTAATTATTACCATTGCAGTGCAATCGATCATCGTGATTGCTTCGTATGAATTGGCTGGAAGTCGATGGAAAGCCAACCGGGTTCGCTTCTTGTTCTTATTACTTTCACTGTTGGTTGCGGTTAGCGTTTCTGTCTCATTTTCGTATTTCAAGTTTTATCAGATTTCAGAAACTGAATCGATTCAGGGTCAACAGATTACTAATCTAAAAACAGACATCGGTGCTTATCTGGTGAGTGTGCTGGATATGAAAAGTGGGATTTTGAGCACCCAGAAAGAAAAAACCAAAGCGGCTGGTGCCGAAGCACGCAGTGCATATCTGGGGCAGCATCCAACGCAAGTGAATAAATTTCGTAATCAAGTGGGAGCGGGGCCATTCTGGAGACAGTTTAATAAGGTCTATGAGCAGGAACAAAAACAGCTGGAACAAATGGAAAACAGTTTTTCCGCATTGAACCAGGAGATCAGACAATTAAGAATATCAGTCAATCAGCTCGAAACACCGCTACAACCACCAGCCTATCAGAGTATCGTCAAGAAATTTCAGAATGTGCAATCGTCGTTTGATCAGATTGCCAGTGATGCTGGAGCCAATGTGCCTCAAGCGCCAACCATGTTGCCCTATTCTCGCTTTAGCAAGTCGGTTAAACCATCATTTTCAATGTGGGATCAATTTGCTTTGTTTCCATTTTTCTGTGCATTGATGGTTGATTTTTTTACCATCATATTGTCATATCGTCTTGAATATACAGCCCCTGCACGATTGTCAGAGGATGAGGAAGATATGGTTTACCGATGCCTGCGCCAATTTCCGGATATTCGAGTTAATCACCGAGACGAATTGGAATTGGTGATTGCCAAGTCGCAATTGGAACGTTCGCGCAGGGTTTCTGATTGGTCGCGAGTTTTTGCAACTGCGTTTCTATTAAAGCGCGGATATTTACGCAAAGTTGATGATAACAAGGTAGAGTTTTCTTCAGATTTGTACCCGCTGGTTGCTAGTCGACTGGGGCGAGCAGAGCGGGAGATGGCAAAGCCTGATATTGACACTCCAGCTGTCAATAGTGATCACCAACAACGTTTAGAGCGCAAGGCGATGGTTTATGGAAAGTAATGCTGTCTTGGATCCTTATATTGAAACAGGCTGGGATCCAGGATTTGAAGCCAATCGCTGGGTCGTGGTTTCTCGCATTGGGCCTTTGCTGCAGGTTTATCAACGTCCTCATTTGTATAAAAAACGCATGTATCATGCCTTGCATCACATCCCAGTCACAGATTGGGAGTTGAACTGGGATTTTCAGCTGTTAAGTGATCTTTGTGTGGGTACAGTGAATCTGGATATTCGTATTCAACCCACTATTGAGTACGCACGCCAGCATCTACAGGCACTACCAGATTTGTCAGCCCATGTGCGCACTAGCATGGAAAAACTGCTAAAAGAGTCTGTACAAGCTGAGCTTGAGAAAATAGAAAAGGGACGCTGGTTAAATAAAGGTTTGGAATCAATTGAGACAGTGATTGAAGACTTGGCGAATGAATTGCTAGTCATTCATGAAGTGCAATGCCGGAGCCGCTGCCAGATACAAGCACAATTTAAGAAACTGTCAGCAGAGCAATTAGATGAGTTATCAGGTCATTTTCAGTTTCATGAGGTTTATCTGGATCTGTTACGCGTGAATAACGTATTACAAGCGCATCATGCAGAACAACAGCATCAATTAGAGCAAAGCAATCACAAGCAGAAACTGGAACATCAACAAGGCGAGATTGAGCAGCTTCGATTTGCAGAAGAGTTGCGCTTAGAACAAGACAGAGATTTAACAAAAGCGCTGATTACAGAATTGGCAGAAGAAGAACGTCGCCATACCATCAAACGAAAAAGTGATGGCCGACAACGCGAAGACGATGTCAAGCACGAGATGGTCTTGAAAGAAATGGAAACTGATGCGCAACAACGTGACCAGGAGTTGCGTTTAAAAGCTGCCAAGCAGAAAGAGTTGTTATTGCAACGTGAAGTTGATTTATTAAAATTGGAAGAACAAAAACGACAGTTACAAAAAGTGCTTGATGACTACGATGTTCTTGATTAGGCATTATTTTTTTGGATGGTTGAATTGATTTTCTCAGTAGACGTTCTTCAGTGTCGCTTTCTCTGGTTCCCATGCTGGAGTGTCAGTGCCATTAAGTTAAGAAGAGATATATTATTATCAGCAGATACTTTGTTTAAGGGTAACTACTCAGCTTGCCCTCTAATTTGTCCAAGCGCTGTCTGGAAAGTGCTCATTTACTGAGCTATGTAATTGTTTTCGCAACACCGAAAATGGGCAAAAAGACAAGTGAATTGTTCAAGTTATTCCATGCACGTCCCTAAGTAACCGATGGAGCACAAGTCACCAGCCACTCTCGCCAATAGTCTGAGCCGAATGTTTTTGCTTAGTTTGTTGCTGGTGGTTGCAATTGGTATGAGTTTTATGGCGCATACTGAACGGCAATCAATTATCAGGCAAATGAATCAGCGAGCAGCAGTAGCGATGGAGATCATTAACGCCGGGTTGCATAGTAGCGAATTCGGTAAGGACGCTACTAAGAATCAGCTTTTGAAACAATGGAAAATTACATTGAATCAGCTTGCTTCGCACCATCACCTCACAATTCATATTAGTGACGGGAACGATCAGCAAATACTGTATTTTCCGCACCAGGCAAATATTACCAATGCCAATCAGAATGATTCTGATTGGGTCGGTAGCATGTTCTCAGTGAAGTCACAAAAGATTAAAAAAACCTTCCAACAGGGCTCATCACCTGCTATTAAAGTGATGATTGACGCTAGCCCAATGGTCGATGTTGCGCTGATTAAGCAACGCATATTCACTTTTCTGATTCTGATGACCTTGCTGGCTATTTTAGTCTATGCTGCGATTAAAATTATGACAGCTCGATTTCTAAAGGAATTGAATGTCATTAACAATGGCATCAGCTATGTCGAAAAAGGTCACTATAGAATGCAGTTGCCGGAATTCTATTTTTCTGAAATTGCTCATATTTCAGACTCTTATAATCAGGCAGTTGATCAATTAGAAAAGGTGCGCCGTGAAAATCAATCGCTAGCGGAACGATTCCTGTGGTTACAAGAAGAGGAAAGGCAGTTTTTAGCTCAAGAGTTACATGATGAGCTTGGGCAGTCAATTAGTGCGATCAAAGTAATGTGCGTTACCATGCAGAAATCTGAGCAACAACCCAGCCAGCAATTGATCCAAAAAAGCAAGGAATCAGCGTTCGTTTTTCGTCTTAAGTCAATTACAGATATTTGTGATCATTTATATACAGTCGTGCAGGATTTAATGAAACGTCTGCGCCCAACAATACTGGATGAATTGGGGTTGAAGGCGGCTCTGGAGGAAGTAGTCAATACTTGGCGACAGCGTTATGCCGAGCTGGAAATCAGCTTATATTGTGAAGAGAGTGTCGACAAGTTCGATGATAATACCAATATCAACGTTTATCGTATCGTCCAGGAGAGTTTGACTAACACTGTAAAACATGCCGATGCGTGCCATATTAATATTAGTTTGCGAGAATATCACAACAGCTTAAGACCTTGGGTGGCAAACACTTATTATCAACTCGACATTGTTGACGATGGGAAGGGTTTTAATCCAACAGATCAGCGCTTTGGTTTTGGTCTTGTTGGAATGCGCGAACGCGTTAAAAGTATGGGTGGTACACTAGAGATTAGAAGCTCATGCGGAGCGGGTACAACCATCTCAGTCCAAATCCCAGCAAAAACTTAGGAACGTGCATGGAATAACTTGAACAATTATGGCGCAGGATTTTTGTTGCTGACGAAACGATCTCAAGAGGCGCATAGTTGTTCTACGCAACGATTGAGATGGTTTCGTCAGAAGCAAAAAGACCAGCCAGAATGTTCGAGTTATTTCATGCACGTTCCTTAACTGCTCAGATTGCTCTCTATTTTGTCCAATAGCTGTGTTGAAAGTGCTCATTGATATCTGATACCTATAAGCTCAGCGCTTTCGCCTTGCTCTTGGGCAAAATAGAGAGCAATCTGAGCAGCTATGGTTTGCACTGAGACACAAAAAACAGGATGATCAAAAAAGTGATTAATAAACCGTTATCAGTCCTTTTGGTCGATGATCATGCTGTGGTTCGCGCAGGATATCGCGTGTTATTGTTGGATTCTGATTTAATTGGTGAAGTGTTTGAAGTCAGTAGTGGTGAACAAGCCTGTCAACAATATTTGCAGTCTAAGCCAGATGTTGTGGTGATGGATTTATCCATGCCTGGTATCGGGGGGTTGGAAACAATCAAGCGTTTGAAGCTGCGTGATGAAGATGCCAAAGTGTTGGTATTCAGCATGTACGAAGAAGCTATTTACGTCACGCGTGCGTTACAAGCCGGTGCCAAAGGCTATATCACCAAGCGCACCGCACCAGAAAATATGATTAATGCGGTAGAACAAGTCGCAAGTGGCAAAATTTATGTGGATAAACACCTTTCACAGTTTCTTGCAAAAACGACTGAAGGCAGTGTGCTGGATCAGCTCAAACCCAGGGAATTTGATTTGTTTTGCCTGCTGGCGAAGGGTATGACAACCCGTGAAGCTTCGGAAGAGCTGGCTTTAAGCTATAAAACGGCTGCGAATTATGTTACTTCAATTAAAACCAAACTCAACGTGCGTTCGCATTCAGAATTGACTTTGCTTGCTCAGCAACATGGTTTGATTTCTGATGCGTCGTTATAAAAATTACAGGGTTGCAGTTGGTTTTGAGTTGCTGCCAATCGGATGTTTAGCTCGAATACGCTTCGTACGACGCGAATCTCGAACCCACAGGTAATACACCACAGCGGTTCCCAGAACACCCATCATACCCCCAGGAACCCAGAGAATTACGCCGCCATATTGTTGGTCTTCCATACCACTCATCGGGATCGCATCGATCCCTTGGTCGTAAACCTGGTAAATCACAGTGCGGGTCATGGTGATAATCGCACCAAGAATCGAGTTAAACGTGGTGACAGCCCACAGCAAAAACAGACGAATACCATATGAGCATCGAGCTGCTGATCTTCTTGGGTCAGAAATAATCCACCAAAAGAAAAAAGCAGTCACAATCATACTCACATGCATCGCATCATGGAGTCCTTGATTTAGCACCGCCCGCTCATGCAGAACAGGAATTTGCCATACATACAAGGTGGCGATAAACAGGAAGGTTGCCAGGTAGGGCTGAGTCAACAGTCGATAGAGTGAATAGACCCCTTTATTTTTGATAATCGGTTTTAAGATGCCGCGACGCGCCCAGGTCGGCAACCCTTGAATCAACACATTCATCGGCATGCTTAAAATCAGCAACCAGGGTCCAAACATCCGTAAAATCAAATGCTCGATTTGATGATTAAAGAAATAATGATCAGACAGTGGTTCCAGAGGGGATTGCAAAGCCACATACATAAATGCGATACCAAGCAAAAACACGATCGCCCGCACGTAATGAAGTGGTTTGCCTAGCTGATGACGGCGTATAACCCCGGCAGCATAAATCAGCACAGTAACAATCAACGGAAGTGTAACTATTGGCGTATAGACCCAGGCAGTCCAAGGGTTCTGGTTTTTTAGGATAACGCCATGAGCACAAATGGGAGATGTGTAGACTAGCAAAATGACACAACAAATTAAGTATCTGAGCATAATTGATTTCAGACGACCAGATCTCGCGGAATTTGAGTTGATCCCTTTGTAAGAGCAGCTTTAGTCACGATATCTGTCTATGTCGCGGCTAAAGTCGTTCTCATAAAGCAACGCAGAAGACAGATAAAAAGACAAGCAAGATGGGTGCATTATTGATTGCGAATTGCCTAAGAAATAGTGGGCAGATTATGCAAGCACTGCAGATAATAGAGCGCCAAATAAAAGCAATATCAGTGCAATTGCAGTATACCAGCCAAATCGAGGGGATGAGTGTTTGGGTGTGTCAGGAGATTCACCAGTAAGGAATGCACTGCTTTGTATGACGATGGTTGCTTCCGGGTTTTGGTTTAATTGTTTTGATGTTGAGCGAGGAGTCAAAATCGGTTTGGTATCAACTGGCTCCTTAATATCGCGGTATTGAAGCTCAAATCTAAACGGAATCGATGCAATGGATATCTTGTCGCCATGATTCAATTTAACTTGATTGATCTGATCCTTGTTGACGAAAACACCATTTGTGCTGCTTAAATCCTCGATAACCCAATGACCATCTTCAGGGTATATGCGCACGTGTTCGCGAGAAACCCGCATAAAATCAATCACCACTGTGTTCGTTTCTGACCGACCAAATGTTTGTTCAGATTCCTCTAATTCAACTTTCAATCCTTCCAGGCCACTATCAAGAGATGCATCAGTACAGACCAGACGTGCCAGAGGAGGGCTGATGATCATCTTATTGAGCTGATTATCTATTTCGTCAGAGTTTTCTTTCGGTGAGTTTGTTTGAATTTCCATGATGTCAGCAAATGATCAGATAAGGTGTTTTCAGGATGATACCGCGTTTTGAGTGGTTATTTCGAGGGCTTTTTGTAAAATATTTTTAACTTTTTACTTTGCTCTATTGTGTTAGATTACAAATGTAGCGTGCGTTGCACGCACCTATTAGCGTTGTTTTGCCTAAGGAGCGAGGATTTAATAACGTCAGAACAATATCGTATCAACAATAAATTCTCGACCTCAGGAGTTCTGAACGTCCGGATCTTGACTTGTTTTTTTGTCCGTCTTCGGCGCTGCAGCAATAGTTGCAGCGTTCACTATGCGTTTATTGCTGCGCTTTGAAGACAAACAAAAATCCTGTGCCAGTTGTTGAAATTATTTCTCATGCGTTCCTGGTTGGTGCGTACAACGCACCCTGGCTGGGGTTCTATTGCGTGTGTTTGCTGTTATATGTGACAAAGTATATTAGTTGTTAAGTTTAGCTGATTAAGGCGGGAATTCTTGATGGTAGTCATTCTACAGCAAGGTTTTCCAGCACGACGATCCATAAAACAGCGTGTACACAGAATGCTGAATTTTCATATGCGAGAGTATAAATGAAGGTAACTGGCAACAAATAACTTTTCCATATTATGCGGGTTTTTTTCATTTTCAGTGCGCAGAAATAGCCGCATAGTGAGATATCAGTACCTGAGCATAATTAACTTAACATTATTGCTTGTCTTTTTTCTCATTTTAGGTGTTGCAAAAACAGACTCATCGAGGTATAAGTGAGCACATTCAACGCAGCTATGGATAAAATAGAAAGAAGTAGGGTTGAGTGGTTTCAATTCACCTTATCCAGTCGTCGCTTAGTGATGCATGGGATGTAGTCTGGGTTTCAGCTGACGGAACTGAACACAGGTCGCCAAAATTTTATAGTTTAAGTCTGGAACCAAAGCTGAAATTCATTGCCTCATGACATACGCAATGTGTAATGCATGATCAATTTCAACGATCTTCTGGTAAAAATAAATGAATGGCATTGTATGGAATCAGTACTCACAGAACGGTTGATGAGGCGAATAGTCATCGGTAACAATGTGTTGTTGCTGTCGTGAAGAACAACAGTCAATTGAATCAACAACGTGTCATATTTTTGAAAAACCGGACTATACTTGTAAATCAACAATTTTGTAACTGCATCAGCCGAGGATTTACCTTGGTAGAAGTGTTGATTGCCTTAACACTGCTCGGTGTGATGATGACATTGTTAATGTCAACATTCAGGGCCGGCGCAAAAAACTGGGATGCCGGAGAGGCGGTTGCATCAGTGACTGAAAATCAGTCTGTCGTGCATAATTTTTTACGCTCTTATCTGGAAAATGCACGACCAGTCATCGATGACTTTTCAGATGAAGACGAGTCTGAATTTTCATTTCAAGGTGATAAAAATTACGTTAAATTTGTAGCAGGATTGCCAGCAAATCAGGATCGTGGCGGGTTGTGGCAGTTTGCGCTTGGGTTGGAAAAGAACGGTCGAAGCAACGACCTGGTGGTGTTGGTAGAGCCTTTTTTCCCAGAAATTGATGAAGATGCAGAGCTGTCAGAAACCTTAACCCTGTTGTCGAATGTCGAAACCTTTAAATTATCTTATTTTGGTAAAGCTGAGGTGACTGATCAAGATGAAGACTGGACTGATGACTGGGAAGAGAAAACTAAATTGCCGTCACTGATAAAAATAGAGTTGCAGCTTGAAGAGCAGAAACAATGGCCTGATATCGTTGTGGCTACTCAGGTTGAAGCTGATGGTTTGACCGAGAATAATCAATCACTTCCATTATCGTTTCCCAGAGACAGGCAGAGCGGTTCGCTACAATAGTGTAATTTTGCATGAGCCAGCATCACCTATTTAATTTAGTGAAAAAATCATAGTTTAGATGTGGTTTCATAGTGAGTCAATCAAGTGCCGACTATACTTACAGCAGGCTAGTCCTCTCGGTCCCTGTGGGAGATCACGAGGGCGCTCCTGCGTCTCGTGATGAGAAGCATCACTGCCTTAAGTTAAGAAAATTAACAATTGTAGGGTGCATTCTATGCCCCAGATGATGCAGCACTACGGTTACTTGTGGTGCATAGAATGCACCCTACGAAAAATTATTTCTCTTAACTTAATGGTAGTGACGTGGAGCATGGGAACGAGAAGAGCGATAATAGATGACCATCAGAACTAAGCTGTCAGAGTGCTGGTAATTAACGAACAAAATCAGATTACCGTTGTCAGAATAGAAAATCATTTGGTAGCGTTGTGTCGTAAATCCAAGGTTCAGTTAGAGAATAAAAAATGAATGCGGGCTTATGGATTGAAGTTCTATCGGTTTTATAAAGACATTAATTTAAATATTTCTGCAACTTAGGGTTGTAACTTAATCCAATCTATAATATGCTATGTAGCAAATAGTACTTGGTTGATCTAAAATAAACCACAACAGACATCGAAAATAAGATAAACTGGTGGGTTTCAGAGGGTTATATATTGTTTGTGGGGCTAGAAACTTCCAGTGGGATGCGGCAAATAAAACTTGGTGTGTTAGTGGTTTTGTTGGCTTTAATCGCCAGCAGTTGCTCTAACCGACTGTTTGATTCCAGGACAGACCAGCAGATCGTTGAGGATCGGGCGACAGAACGATGGCAGTTGTTGATAAAAAGAGACTTATCGGCAGCATACCAGTATCTGTCACCAGGGTCACGGGAGACAACGTCAGAAAAAGTCTATGTGGGACGTTTTGGGAGCTCATCTCAGTGGTTGGATGCTGAGCCGGTGTCTTCGGAATGCGATGAGGATTTATGCCGGGTCACAATGTCTGTCAAGTATCGTATATACCATAAATATATCCCGAAAGGGGTAGAAAATACCAGGGAGTTGAAGGAAAAGTGGGTTCGTAGCGATGGACAATGGTGGTATCTGTTTAAGAAATAACTAAATACTTGACGATAGACTGTTGATA
>JAZGEP010000286.1:0-2448 GCA_036478815.1 Methylococcales bacterium | reverse complement strand
TTTTGTTCAAGAGCAAGGCGAAAGCGCGGAGTTTATAGGTATAAATGAGCACTTTCAACGCGGCTATTGGACAAAATAGAGGGTAAGCTGAGTAGCAACTATGAAACATTATCTGATTCTACACTTACGTGCCGCACTCAACAGTCTTGGACAGCTCAGTCAAAAGCGAATTGCAACTTTGGCGAACATTATTGTTATTGCCATTGCCCTGGCATTACCAGCAGCATTTTATCTTGCTATTCAAAATATTTCCGATGCCAGTCACGGGCTTGGAGAGAGTACGCAATTGACTGTTTTTTTGCAAACAGATGTCAATCAAGCCAGTGCAGAACAACTGTCTAAAAAAATCAGGCAACGCGTCGACATCACAGATGTAAATATTATCAGTAAAGAGCAAGGCCTGAACGAGCTAAAAGACTATAGTGGCTTTGGGGAGACCATTACAGCACTGGAAAATAACCCGTTACCGATTGTGTTACAGGTTCAGCCCATCGACCAGCTGAGCAGCACTAGCGAGCTCAATCAACTAATGACTGAGTTGCGACAGTTTCCTGAAGTGGACATAGTCCAACTTGATCTGATGCTGGTGAAACGCCTGCAGTCAATAGTTAATATCGGCCAGAGGGTGGTGTGGATATTGGGTCTTCTGTTTTGTCTGGCGGTGATATTTATTGTTGGCAATACCATCCGACTCGAGTTACAAACACGCCATGATGAACTTGAAATCACCAAATTGATGGGAGCAACCAATCGTTTTGTGCGGCGACCTTTCTTATACACTGGCGCATGGTTGGGTTTTTTTGGCAGCATGATCGCCTGCATTATTGTCGCAGTAATTTACACAGCGATACAGTCTCCTGCAGATCAACTGTCTGGACTCTATGAAAGCGCGTTTCAACTGAATTTCTTAACTGCCAGCGAACTGATGATGCTTTTATTGACAGGAGTTAGCACTGGAGTTCTGGGAGCCTGGATGTCCGCCAGCCGCCATTTACAGCGTATTGATGCGTTTGACTAAATGGCGTCTAATGATCCCTCAATGCTGCATTCTGCCATTAAGCGTATTTGTACCGGCCCTGAGCTGAGTAAGGATATTTGTTTCGAAGATGCACGTTCTGCAATGTGCTGCATTATTAATGGTAACGCGCATGATGTGCAAGCCGCATTGTTTCTGATCGGATTACGCGTCAAGCGTGAAACAGACGAGGAATTTAAAGGCATCCAACAAGCGCTACTCGATACCAGTCAAATGATCACTGCCAAAGTAGAACAAGTGGTCGTTCTATCGGATCCATATAATGGCTTTAGCAGACACTTGCCAGCGTCACCATTTTTACCAGCTGTACTTGCTGCATTAGGTATTAGAACTGTTTCAGAAGGTTTGAAAACAGTAGCACCTAAATTTGGGATCACCCATCATGCAGTGCTCCAGGCTGCCGGCAAAAATGTTGCACTTTCCCCACAGCAAGCAGCCAATCAGCTTGCGAAATCTAAGGTTGGTTGGAGTTATATAGATCAATCTCGTTATAATCCCGGCCTTAATGCGTTGATTCCACTGCGTACACTAATGGTTAAACGGCCAGTAATAGCAACCTCTGAACGAATCATTGGGCCGATTCGTGGACAATCAAAAACCCATTTAATTACCAGCTATGTGCATAAGGCCTACCCTCGGATTTACAGCATGTTGGCTGAGTTTTCCGGTTTTGATACAGCATTATTAATCAAAGGTGTTGAGGGTGGAATCATGCCATCACTTCGAGATCAGAGCAAAATGATTAGTTACACCGAGTCATTTGATGGAGCCATGATTGATTTGCTCCCCGAATATTGCAATATCAGCAGCGATCAGCGAGCCCAACCTGTTCCAAATCATCTGAAAGCAGAAAACAACACTAATTCCCCAGCTGCAGATGCTATGAACGCAGCAGCACAACTATCTGCACAATTGGGCATTGCCGCCTTGCAAGGTGCAAATGGATACACACGCAACAGCATCATCTATAGTGGGGCCGCTATTCTAAAACACCTGGGTATCCAGCCATCACTATTAAGCGCCGCAGATACGATCAAAGAAGTCCTTGATAACGGTGCAGCCAAAGCCCATTTTGATGCTGGATAGCATCAGCTTGACGTTTAAATCCTAATCCAGGAAGAGCGTTCTGAATGTCTCGGATTGCACAAACACAACCCATTGCTTTTCCATCACTTTAGACAAACTGATCTCATTGTGTAAAATCAATAGGTTATCAATATTCATGGTAACTTCTCATTATTTACCGGCAGCTTATAATTCAATAGCTTAGAAGTGGTTTTAATTTTTAATGGGTGCTGATTTAAAATAATGTCATCCTACAAACACACTTGTGCGCCATATTGCTCAATATTCCCCCAAAATTGTTGCCAACGCCCTTTTGATTGAACCAGTGCTCGTAACGACAAAATCAC
>JAZGEP010000285.1:0-13111 GCA_036478815.1 Methylococcales bacterium | reverse complement strand
CCCATATCAATTAACATCTGACAACCGGACAATGAATTTCTTTTTCATATACACTCTCAATAAAATATTGACTATTGATGAGAAAGCATTTTAAGATTAGGCGGTATCAGATTGAAAGACTACTAGTAGTCTTTCAATCTGATATTAACGGGTATAGGAAGTTGAGAAGTGGTTAGCTGACAGGCGCACGAGAGCAGGACTAGCAGGCAAATCCAAACGAGTGCAACAACGCAAATGACCATTTATCGGCTTTCTATACCCGTCAATATCTCATTGAACGACTACTAGTTCTCAGTACTTAATGTGGCGGAACCATCATCGACTACCAACGTCCCTACATTATTCAAGTACAAGCCGAAGGATAATGCTGTCGCTCCGTTCGGCATAGGCGGTGTAGTGTAGGTGGCTTCTGTCCAATCGGTTGCTGCTGCGAAATTGGTGCTGGTCTGCCAATACGTCCAGATGCCCGAGCTGTTCCGGTAAAACACAACGAATCCGGTACTAATGGTCGATTTGTACCAGAGGCTCAAGGTATAACGTGCTCCCTCGGTGACAGCTGGCGCGCAAGTGCTTGAATCCTGACGTTGTACTAGCTTGCGGTCGCCACTACTAATACTGGTAACCTGCAGTGATTCGGCAAAATTACCGCTGTGCGCCAAGGTTGCTCCGTTAAGACGGGTCCAAATGAAGGAGTTGGAGCCAAAACCACCGCGCTGCCAACAATCAGCAATGTTATCGATGGGACTGTCATCGATTTCCAGCGAAGGATTATTGACCAAATTCTCTTCTTGGTTATTCACTGTGACGTTAATAACAGGGTTGGTTTGTGTAGTGTTGCCAGCGGCATCATATGCCTTTGCGGTAAGATTTGCCGGGCCATTGGGGGTTAATAATGAGTTCCAGGTTGTCTGGTACGGTGTGGCATTGTCAAATCCCACCACGGAGCCGTTCACCATAAAATCCACTCGTGTCACGCCTACATCATCGGAGGCTGTTGCCTCGAGCGGCAACAGCCCTGCCACAATCGCTGCTTCGCTCGGCGTCGGCGGTTGGACGAATGACACAACCGGCGGCGATAAGTCATTGTTGACTGTGAGTGATCTGACCTCTGAAACGGTTTCGTTTCCGGCAAAATCAACCACTCGAACAGCGTAGGTTGCTGCTCCGTTAGCAACGGACTGCGAGTTCCATGCGAAAGCATAGGGGTCGGTTGTGTCGGTTGCCACAGCCCCTCCATTGATCAGGAACTCAACCCTCTGTACGCCTACATTGTCGGTGGCCGATGCAATCAACGTCACTGTATCGCTTACAATCGCTCCATTCGCAGGTGCAAAGCTCAAAATTGTGGGTGGGGTAGTATCGATTGGCGGTGGGTTATCCAGTACTTTAGCTATTGAATAATCGTCAGTTGTCAGTGTACCGTTACTCTCAAGCGCAATACCAAAACTAATTGACTGGGCACCCGCCGGAGCTTCTCCTGGGTAATAAATCATCTGGGTCCAATCGGTCGATGTTGGGAGTTGAGGGCCATTGCGCCAATATTGCCACTGGCCACCGGCATCGCGATAGAACAAAATCGGACTAGCTGTACCGGTGGTTTTGTACCACGCGCTGTACTGATATATTTCCCCATCTGCAACATTTGGAGTACAGCCTCCAGAAGATTGACCAGCATCCAGTATTGGCAGTAACTTGCGATCGCCACTGCTGTAACTTGTAATAGTCAACAATTCACTAAAACTACCACTATGCGCATTAAGCGGATCGTTCATGTGTGTCCAATTGGCACTGTTACTACCGAAGTTATAACGCCGCCAACAATCGGCTTGGCTATTATTGTCGAGATCGATCTCAAGCGAGGGATTGATCAGCAGGTTGGGGCCTAATGGTGGCGGTGGCGGTGGCGGTGGAAAGTCGCCCGTCATCACTTGATGCACCGTCCTGACATAAGTATCCTCTGTCTCACGTGCTTCTAGCCAAGTCAGAAAGTTGTTCAGAATAGCCGGACTCACTCCCAGAGCGCTGCAACCATCACAGATTCTGTGGAAAACCAGTGGCACCCACCCTCCGCCGTTAGTTTCCGCTTGTATCACGTAACTTTTTAAGTCGTTCAACGTCGTTGTTGAAATGACCGAATTATTCGTAGAAATATAATAGGTGTTACTCGGCGGAAATGTTTCAGACCAGGGACAGTTTTGGCAATTTGTCCCAGACACCAAACCACCGACAGCGCGTGCGCTTTCATAAGTACCAATACCGGGACAGCCGGCCTCCATAATACTTTGAGTCGTTGGACCGGTAGACGAGAACGGATAAGCAAACGAATGTATTGGGCCATACCAATTGACGAGAGTTTGCATATCGTTGCAAATCGCCGCCTGCTGGGCGATATCGGATAGCGTCGCCAGATTAACATGCCCGATGGTATGACCGCCTATCTCGTGTCCGTCGGCATTTAACGCATCCAGTTCTACCTTTGTCAAAAAAGAACCGCCGCTGTCGATCCGATCAGAGTTAACGTAAAATGTACCCTTCATGCCATAGTTAGCCAGAATATCCCGGGCGACTGATTGATCCCGACCATCGTCAAAAGTCAATGACACTAACGTCAGCCCAGGCACATTGGCTGCCTGAATTGGCTGTATCAGAGCCGTTGTCAACAGCCAACCGAGCAGTGCCAGGTGAATACCAGTGATAACAGCACGAATACATATCCGGATTGAACCAGATTTTATAAATATTGTGTTCATTCCCTCACCTCCATATTCGTGCTTATGGGCTGAACCAAATGGGTCGCGCCATTGTTGGGTGACACGGTTAGAACCAATAAGTAATGACCGGGCTTGTGGAACCTCATCCGCAAATTCCACACCTTGGTGGCTTCCTTAGGGATGGCAAAACCGCCACGTTTGTGACGCTCATCATGCCGACTACCAGCGGCGCCAATCGCCCCCATAATGCCGCCGTCAATCAGCTCGAGAGGCACCTCTTTCCAACCGTTTTGCTGAATATCTACCTCGATATCGTTTTCCGTCACCTCACGATCTTCTCCATCATGAATAAACAAGCGTAGCCGAGAATCTTGCGCAGCCTCTCCTGGATTGACTAGCCGCACAGTAATGATTTTTGGTTGGCCTACTTTTATTTTATCGAGTCCAGCGCCAGTCAAACTGAGATTCAGAGGCGGTCGAGCATCTGTCGGAGTCGATTGAATGCCCCAGCTGTCAGTACTCACAATCACTGCTACGATTACCGTAATAGTCACCATACCTGACCTGCACAACCGCAAAGCAGCTGTCAGCAAATTGTCGATATTTCCTTCCACACTTCTTGTGGTGCTTCTCCCTAAAAATGGCGTGGGATATCTACAAAAAAGGTGTGTAATATTTACTTTCTCTATATTCATTTGTTCTTCTCCTACTTAAGTAGCGAGTAAAAAAATAATTTTACGTATTTATTTAGCTTTATTTCTGAAAACAACCCAATTACATTGATTCTAAGTTATTGTTGTTTATTGTAAAATCATTTTACTCGTTAAATCATGTCTATTTCACCACAACACCTAAGGATTGATGTTTCTTGATTGTTTGGATTAATAGTACGCGGTAGCAGTGTGCTGAAATTACATTTAGCCGGTGTTTGTCCTGTGTATAGCAAATCCCCAGTTAATTATGGTGAGGAAAGAGCGTTCCATAATCAATATAATATGTTGTTTTCATTAAAGTAAATTGTTTGAGACAAATTAACGCTAAATAATAATTCAGAAAGCTCAGTTAAAAATTACTTTCAGTGCATTCGGCATGGTTTGTGAATTACGTTTTAACGTAATTAGTAATTTGTGTCTAGTGTGATGGTAATATTACCGAAATTTTCTCATGTCAGTCCTATCACTGTAAGCATATTATGATGAGTATAGCCTTACACCGATGTAAATAAATCTTTCAATAAAACAGTGAGTTTGCTAATCTTTCTCAAAACCAGATGAGAAAAATAGCCATCCTTCCATAACAGTGACAATATTATTCAGTGATGTAATTTGAGAAATAACGCTATCGATTGTAAAAGGAAATTCCCAGTCTCAAGTGTCCTGTCAAAATCTCACAAAAACACCAAAAAATGCGCTAAAGCTGGAATATGTTGCAGCCTGGTAGCGGTTCACTGATAGGCTCATGCTTAAATCATCTCTCAGCTCCCAGTTTAAGCTGGCGGATCCATTAATTTGAAATTTGAAATCGTTGCCAGTTTCCTTACCCATTCCTGGAGATACAGCAAACTTTGTAACGAGTGACTGCCCCCACTTCTTTTTCAAACTCACAGGAGTTGAAAATGCTAGATAGTTATTGGGAGACCAAAAAAGAGGGTTATTTTTTTGTATATTGTCGCGGGTAAACTGAGCACCGACAGTAATATCTGGGTCGTTCCAGACGTAGCTATCAAGGTCAATCTCGGTTCTATTTCGTCGATTGTCGCCCGTATAGTATAAATAGGCATTGCTGGCACTTAAACTTAATGAGTCGAGCAACTTTAGTTTGAATTTTCCCTGAACCCTGCTCAAGGCAATATCGTTTACGATTGCACCGGCCGTATTGACATAAGTATGATCCGCGGCTAATGACAGATCCAGTCGATCCCCTACCCCCGCAGTTAACTTGATAGCTCCCAATGGAAATATTGAATCCGATTTTGATTGTGTAGGAGACCCTTGTCCAGAAAAAGCAGCAAAGCCCGCTGACAAAGACAGCATGGATCGTGCAGCCAGCTCATAGTTGAATTGGCCTTCAAATTGATTTCCATTTGCTTGATAGCTCTGTTGACCGATTACAGTCCCTATGCTTCCTTGATCAAGTTTTTGATCGAAGTCCAGATATTTGTAGTATGCTGTTAATGAAAGCCTGTCTGAAACCCCATATTGTACGGATGGACCGAAACTGTAATAAGTCCGATCTGCGTTATCCTGGAAATAAAGACCACTCATTCTCATAGCCGGATCAAGTCGACGATCAAGGGCATCGATCTGTTTTTGAATAACGGAATCGTTTGGACGATGTGCTATTGCTTTTGTCAACCACATTCTGGCGCCGGCATGATCGCCACTCCAATTTAATATTTTGCCTGAGGTGGTCTGCAATTCAACTTCATCTATCAACCCTTCGTTAGCCAATCTTTCATTGATTTCCAAGGCCTGTTTATAACGCCCGGATTGCACACTTAAATGCGCTAGTTTGTAATAGACTGATAATTTAGGATCGATGACTTTTAGTTGATGAACCAAATCTTTCCCTGAGTATGTTCTTGGTACTTCAAATCGTGGTAGAGCAAATCTAGGCGTTTTCTCTGTTGCCAAGTAAGAATTGTCCACGTTGAAAGCAAAGCTAAACTGACTCTTTACAATCCTTTGATTAATATTGAATGCCTCCGGTGCATTAGAAAGCGATCTATGACCTTGATCGCCATAAGGAAAAGCGAAAGCGGAAATTTGCACTCCATGCAATATACGCGTCATAGTTTCTTTACACGTTAGCATGTCTTCTTGAATACGTGTGCCGTATTCCTTGTCGGATTCCAAACGGGCAGCTTCCACCAGCCACATCCTGTTTGCAAGAAAGTGGCCCAGATGACCTTCACTATTAACGGGGATCCAGTGTTGAGCTCTAGACCCATGGCATTGCATGTCCCAGCGACCGTTCTCAAACATTTTTTTTACTGTTGGCCAGACAGCCGCATAGGGTTGATGAGTAGCAATATCACTTACGGGAACAAACATTGTTGCCTGAAACCCAATTTCTTTAAGTACCGGGTCTGCATACTTAAAACTATCCGCACGAGCATCATCAAAAGTAATCAATATTGGTTTGGCTGGCAGTGCCACATTATCCTCAAAAAAACCAAGTAGTTGAGTGATTGTAATCGAATGATAACCGTCCTGTTTTAGTGCCAATAATTGGTTCCGAAAATTCTTCAACGCAACTGTATCCTGTCGATCGGATAAAGAGATACCGTGATAGAGCAAGACAGGAATCACTTGTCGACCAGAATCCTCAATAAAATCATTCAGCATGTTAAACGCATGTTCTTTTTTACCCGCATGATATGTTAAATCGGCAAGTCTTTGTTTTAATGACGAACTATTGGGGAAAAACAAACTGTTGTGTGCGAGCATTTCGCTTGCATCAGAATAGTCGCCTTGTTCTCTAAATGCAGAAGAAAGGTGTTTAATAACATCTGCTGAATTTGGATGCTTGATATAGGTTTGTTGTCCGAGCTCGATGGCTTCTTTTTGTTTTCCCATCAGAAGTAGTGCTTTAATGATATCGACTGACGCCATAGACTTGATTGGATCTAGTTTGTCTGCGTGTCGTAATGCTTGCAATGCTGCTCCATATTGTATAATCGCCGCTTCGTGCTTGCCCTCTATATCTAAATTTTCTCCCAATTGCATATGCAATCTTCCGAGACGGACTAGCTGATCCAGCGTTGGTGCAACAGAGGTGAGTCGATTAGTCCAGAAAATTGCATTTTGGATGTCGCCTGCAAAGATAGCATTATTAGACAATATGCTGAGTGCATCTTTATTGTTCGGATCTTTAGTAATAACAGCATTAGAAATTGTTAGCGCTTCTTCATGCTGCCCGGTTTTATGCAGAAGTTTTGCAAGTTTTAATTTCCACTTAACTTCTTCAGGGTATTTATTCGCGAGGAACTTCCACTCTGGTTCGGCTAGCTCTAAATTCTCGGCAGCAGAAGCGTGTTCAGCAAGTCGGATACGCACAATATCGTTGTCGGGATGTTTCGCCAGATAACCTCGCAACAATTTAATTGACTCAAAGTAGTTGTGCTGATTCCAGTAAGCGTGTGCAATACCAACGACTGCGGTGCTATTGTCGGGTTCCAATTGTAAGCTTTTCCGAAAGTAAGTCACTGCCTCTTCGTCTCTATTGTCATCGGCTAGAATAGTGCCTAAACGATTGAGTTTTTTGGGAACCGGATCGAGGTCAACGATTGGTCGAAGTATTTGTATTGCCTCCCCTCTTCGATCCATTGCGACTAGAACTTCAACCAGAGCAGTTCCAGCTTCAATATTAGAAGGTAAACGACTCAAAATCGACTTTAACTCTAGTTCAGCGGACTTATAGTTTTTTTGGGCAGAAAATATCTTTGCTCTACCAAGATGTGCAACATTATTTCCCGGTACTATTGTTAAAACCTGAGAATAATAATTAAGGCCTTGTTGCCAGAGTTTGTCCCGCTCGCTAGTTCGACCGATTGTTAGCAGTGTAGGTAAGTCAAATGGAAAAACTTGCAGAATTTCTCGCCAAATCGCATGGGCACGCTCATTTTGACCAATTTTTCGAAGGCTAACACCTAATCCGCGCCAAGCCGAAAGTATATCCTTATCATCTTGGATGCCTAAACTGGTTCTGTAAGCATCTGCCGCTTGTTCATATTTGCCAAGTTTGGCCAATGTCTCGGCTAGGCGGCGTAAATTATTTGGCACAGGTTTAGCTCGAGTGATGGCTTGTACAATATCTTCGACTTCTCGATAACGGCCTTGTCCCATCAGGGCGTCAACAAGCATTGATTTTGCGTTTTTATTAGAGGGTGCAGAGCTTAGCACTGATCTTAATTCCTGTTCTGCAAGTTGAAATTTGTGTTGAACAATAAATATCCTCGCTCTTCCTTGGTGGGCTGAAGAATTATCTGGTAGAAGTTTTAATATTTGGGCATAGTAATTAGACGCATCATTCAAACGCTGGTCTTTCTCGCTGGCTTTGCTAAGCGCTAACAGCGTCGGCAAATTCTCAGGAAAGACCTTAATTAGATCATTCCAGATTTGATAAGCGCGATCTTTTTCCCCTAGCGCCCAATGACTCCAGCCGAGACCACGCCAGGCTGATAACAATCCTTTATCGATTTCAATCGCATGTTCGAACTCCTGACGAGCGTCATCATATTTTTTTTCCGAATAAAGGGTATTTGCATTTTCCAAAACCGATCCGATGGAAGCTGAAGCAGGTTCCTCAGCGATTGATGTGAGTGCGAGTAAAACTAATGTGATACCAAGCAAGATAACTTGATTAGC
The DNA here is from genome assembly GCA_036478815.1 of Methylococcales bacterium. Taxonomy (GTDB): domain Bacteria; phylum Pseudomonadota; class Gammaproteobacteria; order Methylococcales; family DRLZ01; genus DRLZ01. The sequence continues at coordinate 5,031 of JAZGEP010000285.1, read as the reverse complement.
TCGGCTTTCAAGTAGGCATTGAAACCTAAGTTGAAATAATCTTAGCATCGAATACCTCTCTTGATTCTTGAAAATCTTGCAAAATGATCATTCAAACTATTTGTCATGCATTTTTTTCGAATCTGTTACACAAACCCTAACGATCCTGGCTTTATAGACACAGTAAACTTATATATTGTTTGAGCATTTCATTGACGAGCAAAGCAATTTCGATGCCCTTAGATTTAGCCCGTTCACGAATGGCTTTGTAGTTTGTTGATCCTAATACGCAAGATTATCCTAACAGTTCAACCGTTCTAATATTATGTGAATATTACCGTGCTTTTGTAGGGGATTTATGTTATTGGAAACCAATGGCAAGACTGACCCCTGCTCTCCGCATAAAAAGAGCGAAAAGAAGCCATGAAAAACATTAATAGCCTGTACTACTTTCACAGGATTCTCTGTCATAATCAATTGGAAACTCTATTATCGTTTCCTATCGTTCTCAGTTTACCCATAATTTATGTAATGCCCATCACCTGAAAGAATTAGTGCGAGCCTACGAACAGGAATATCAGCAATGGACAATTCAATGAAGTAATTTCTGAGAGAAATCAAACAATCGATATGGTGAATACTTTATCCAATTGATCGTCAACGATGACAGTAAATACAGAGATACGGATACGGTTATAGGGCCTGGAAATCAAATATTAGACCTTAGAGGATAGGACAGCTCAGAGAATAGGCGACGATAGAGATAATGTGACGTTGGATTGCATCGTGTCTAGCCTGAATTTCTCTCCAGTTGGTGATTGGCTTTATAAAGAATGTTATGAAGGAGTGGAAGAACAACATGTATTTCCAACTGAATAAAATTTCATGTGGATTCAAAAAGGTAAAGAGGGCTCATCAGGCTGGTGAGAAATGCGGGCTAGCGATTTGGGCGGTGATTCACTGACAGTTCAATGGTCATTGCTTATGATTCCACCGGGAAGTTTGGCGATGTTGCGTGCTCCAACAGCAGTGATGTCGATCTTAGTAGTAGATCAACCTGGACAGTTATCGCACAGCTAATTGTGAACGATGGCATGGAAGGCAGCAACTCGGGCTTGGTGATTATCACAGGTTGGTACCGGTTCGTACAATCGGGGCATTGAGTGCCTGTAAATCATCCAGAGGATGTCTAATCGTTTCTCAATACACTCGGAGGCTGTATTCTAAATAGGTGGCGTGTTCTACTCAACCTTTGTCATTTCTACCGCTTGAGCATAAATTTGTTCCGCATCCAGGATTAGATCATTACTTTTAAATAGACTTTCAATACATGCTTTGTGGAGAGCAAGCTTCAAAACACCAAAACCGATTGCACCCCAGCATAACTTGCCATGCCGCTTCATACTGCGATCTATCGAATCAACACCGGAGATACCCAGCAAAGGAGTTGCATTAGCATCAATGAGCATCTCTAATGGTGATAGATCTGACCAATGTTGTTCATCCAGCAAATTAACTCCAGCTGCCCCACTAGCGAAAACAATCTGAGCATCAGTAATTGTGCTTGCCCGTTGTTGGTTATCTATTGCCTCTAGCGGTTCTATTTCAACACCGTACTGTTCATGCATAGCATTACACGCTGCGAGTGCCCTGCTCTTACTTCTTGATGTTAATGAGACCTTCGCCCCTTCCTTACTCAACATGACCGCAGCTCTTTGACCCACTGGCCCAGTCCCTGCTAGTACTACTGCCTTTTTTCCCTTGAGAGATGAGTTTTTTGCTAACGTTGCCACACCTGCCGCTGCTGTTGTGTTGCTGCCATTACTGTCGATCATTACAGAAACACGAAAACCAGCAAAATATTGTTTGATGATGGCATCGAATACCAGTTGACCAGCACTCAGATCACTCCCTCCAACAAATATTGCGGTATTTTTTTTCTCTTTCGGGGCACGAGTGAAAATAGCACCTTCAACAAGTGGAGCTATGTTATCAGGAGTCACATTCGGGTGACCAATGACATGATCAGCCCCACCGTCATAGCCAACAACCGTGTCAAATACAGAGGTGTATGTATCAGTATCAAGTTGAAATAGTAGTTTTTTCATAGACATTAAAATAATTTCGGTTTTTTGATTTTTCTATTAGGTTGCGCGAGACTGTTATGTGTGAAATGTTGCTTGATTTTGTTTCTAAGCCGGGTGTATCTCAAGAAATACACAGTTATTCTAGTACTCTGATAGAAGCTGAGAAGTGGCTGGTACGTGCAACACACTGGGAACCATTTACCGACTTTTACCCGTCAAACTAAACTTGATAGAGTGCATTATGACAATTGAGATTGTTTGGGCAGGAGCAAAAAGACAAGCAAAATTGGTCTGCTTGTCACTGTTGTTTATCAGTATAGCATTTGTGAAACCAATTTCCTGAGCAATATGAGTAGATTATTTTAGTGAGTAGCCTAACAGCATTTAGTTATTAGCTAGCTATTGTATGTGGCTCAATGATGGAGTAAGCTAGGCACACAGGGTCATAGTGGAGTCAGCACAGGGTCGTTTAGCAATCAGTTAAAGTTATTAAAACCTAAAAAACCCACCATCCTGAGATTTTACTCTATGTTATTACAATAATTTACTCTATGTTATTACAATAATATTATGTAAGGATTACACCGTATTTTTAAGACATGGACTTGGTTGAATAATCCTTGTTTCTTTTCAGACAAATGAGGTTGGTAATCACCTAATCACATCACATGTGGCTTGGTATTCACAGCATGTACGTTGATTGAACACCAAAGTATTTACCTAGAATAGAATATATATGATTCACCATGCTCAGAGTACGATAACACTCTTTAAAGATAAGGCGCGTCAATGCCTGGCCTAGGAACCTGGATTTTAACTTTATTAATGCGTAATCCTACATAATAAAACACAAATTACATACAAGAATGGGAGGTCAGCATATGTTTCTTAAGGTTTTTAAAAGCCAACCAGCTTTATCCGTTAACTTGTTTAAAAAAAGTGGCATGAAAGAAATATCCCGATTGACACAGGTATTGATTTTATCAACCAGCTTTGGACTGTATGTCTCTAATACTCAAGCTGCTGATGTTTCTTGTACTTGGACGGGTGGAGTGTTGGAGGCGGGAAAATGGTCTGATCCAAGTTGGAATTCCGATCCTGGCTGTAGCGGTACATTTCCAAATAACAATGGCACTACTTTCGATGCCACTCTGCGTACCGGAATTCCTGGGGTTAATCTGGATCAAAATATTGAAATCGAAACTTTTAATTTCAACGGCGGCACACTCAATGGGGCTAATAATTTAACCGTTAATCAAGTCTTCAACTGGGCCCGTGGCGACCTGTCGGGTACAGGAATAGTTGATGCACAGGGCGGATTAGAGTTGAGCGATGGTCGAAAGGTTATCGCGAACGAACAGACACTGATTAACAGTCAGACTGCCAACTGGACAGGTGGCAGTATAGACCTATTCAATACGTCACAGTTACTCAATCAATCAGACGCTACCTTCAATGTTACAGCAGGTGGATTGAGGATATTCGGTAGCAGCACCGCGCAGTTCATCAATGACGGAAACCTGGTAGTCAACTTAAGTGATCTTTCTGAAAACGTGCAATTTGATGGCCCGCGCTTTAACAATAATGGCACAGTTAATGTTGAGAAAGGAATCGCACGATTTGGTGGCGGTGGTACTAGCACAGGATCATTTACAGTAGCAGCCAATGGCCAGCTAAACTTTAGCGGCGGTACTCATACGCTACTGCCAACTTCAAGCGTTACCGGAGCAAATGTAGAATTCAGTTTTAAGGATAGCGGAGGTTCGACTACTATTGAAGGGATCTATAACGTCGACAATACCATTATTTCTGGAAATGCAGCAATTTTTAATGCAGCCACCAGTGTTACTGGAACCTTAACTCAAACAGGTGGTTTTCTACAAGGCGTTGGGGATGTCATTGTAACAGGCAAAACAACGTTATCAGGTGGGGTAATAGAAAGCATACGCCCAGATGATCAACCCCAGGCAGTACTTGCAGCAGTCGGTGGTTTGGAAATTAATGGTAGCTTTCTGACTGTAGTGGGCAATAGAAGGCTGTTAAATACCGGTGTCGCAAATTGGACATCTGGCGGCATCGGGTTAAATAACACACTTACACGGTTTGAGAATGCTCCGGGCGCGACATTCAATATCAAGGAAAACGCTACGAGAATACAGGGACAAGGGACGTTATTAGGAGGAACCGGTGAAAAGGGCTTGTTTGTAAATCAAGGCGATGTTGTTATCGATTTGAGCGCTAATCGTCCACCAGTTCTGATTGATACTGGTTTTGCAAATCTTGGTAGAGTAGATCTCCAGGGAGATAGGTTTGAACTTGGTGACTTTCTTATACAATTTGGTTCTGGCTCACTATTATTCGATATAGGTGGAGCAAGTGCAGGTGAGTTCGATGTGCTCAATGTCACCGGGAGCGCCGCTTTGGATGGGACAATCGATATTACGTTGACCAATCTATTTATTCCTGATATTGGTACTACTTTTGACATACTAATAGCAGGTGCGATTACCGGCTTTCAAACTGTAGAAGGTTTTAGCCTTGGTGGCAAAGACGGAAGTAGATTCGATTTTGAAATTGCTGACCTGGCTTCAGGCAATCAAGCGCTTCGATTAACTTTTGCAGAAACTGTAGGTGTACTGGCACCAGTACCGATACCTGCATCCATTTGGTTATTTATGAGCGCTCTTGTTGGAATGTGGCGTTTTAGGTTCAAAAAATCCTGAGATAAAATACATATGCTTTCACAGGAAAGCAAATAGCAACTCTTTTATTTCTGATCTGCCAGCTTGTGATCCAGAATCTTCAAAAGCAATGCAATCAATGTTTGATAGTATTCATGTAACTTCTCATTATTTACCGGCAGCTTATAATTCAATAGCTTAGAAGTGATTTTAATGAAATAAATGTAGAAATATCATTAAAACTCGTTTGTAAAATCAAAATATCAATGACTTACAAAGGTTAA
>JAZGEP010000284.1:0-7707 GCA_036478815.1 Methylococcales bacterium | reverse complement strand
CGTACTGAATTATTTCTGGTTGAAGGCGACTCGGCTGGTGGATCAGCCAAACAAGCACGTGATCGCGAATTTCAAGCCATCATGCCGTTACGTGGAAAAATCCTCAATACTTGGGAAGTTGACCCTTCGCAAGTCATGGCTTCAAAGGAAGTTCATGATATTGCTGTCGCGCTGGGAGTTGACCCCGGCTCACAGGAATTATCAGGGTTAAGATATGGTCGCGTGTGTATTTTGGCTGATGCTGATTCTGATGGCGCACATATAGCGACATTACTATGTGCTTTATTTGTCAAGCATTTCAGAGCTTTGGTCAGGGCAGGACATGTCTATGTGGCAATGCCACCGTTATTTCGCATTGATGTTGGTAATAAGGTTATTTACGCCTTGGATGAAGCCGAAAGAGAAATGGAACTGAAACGCATCGAACGCGAGAAAATAAAAGGTAAGATTAATGTTCAGCGTTTCAAAGGTCTGGGTGAAATGAATCCATCACAACTCCGTGAAACAACAATGAATCCAGATACTCGCAGGCTGGTACAACTGACTTTTTTAGACGAGGAAGACACATTGCAGCGGATTGATATGATGTTAGCGAAAAAAAGAGCCCAGGATCGAAAAGCCTGGTTGCAAGCTGATGGTAATTTAGTGGATGCAGATTGAAGCAATGATCTGATTATTAGGAGTGAGGATTTAATAAGTTACCGAAGTTTGGCGCAGCATTTTGATTTCACAGAAGTACTCATAAAATGGGCGCATAGCAGGCAACGCAACTGTTTTATGAGTACTTCTGTGGGATCAAAAGGCAAGTCAAAATCGGGAAGTTATTAAATCCTCACTCCTTATTGTGTATCTGAGAATAATGATCCCTTTTGCATTCCAGAATACACCATGACTGATTGATGATTGATGTTTAGTTGGCATCTGAATTGTTATTAATTTTGTGTATTTTCAGCTTCGATTAAGCAAGAATTGGTATTGTAGACCTTGTTTGAAAGCACTATTTCAGTGATTTCGCATCATACCGGGAGGTAGAAAAATGAATATGAAGAACAAAGTTGGACTGGCACGGACTGCAATTGGCTTAATAGTCATTTCTATCTGTGTTTACCTGCTTCTAAATAATACCGCAACTGCAGTGGAAAGTTTTTCTCAAACACTATTTTAACTGTAAATCCTATTTTTGATAGATCAGAAAGCACAGGGATGTGCTTGTTTTTTCTATAGTTAACAGCTACATCTTCCGATATTTTCACTGTCTGCTAGTATTCTTTACCTCTAAAGCTGTCGAATTCCTATCACTGACTATACTTAACCTGTATCCGGTTTTTTTGACCTGATTGCATTGTGATTAATATAGAGATGGGTTTATCTAAATAATGGTTCAGCAAGTTAGTCAAGATCTTGAATCGGGATTAGAGCATAGACAGGCAGCCCGATACCGTTTGAGTATTCCCGCGATGGTGTTCCATGAGGGAATGCAGCTGTTTTATGCGGAAATTGAAGACTTCTGTCAAAACGGCTTGTTTTTGGCTGCGCGGGATCAGACTATTCCAGCACATATAGAGCAAGGTAGTGCTATAACCATCCAGTTCTCTACAGGTGAGACTAGTGGGGCATCAACTTGCTCACTTGATGCAGAAATTGCTCGTATTTCAAAAGATGGGATTGGTGTTCATCTATTAAAATCATCACCTAAGGTGATCGAGGTTCTGACCAAACTATCAAAACAACAGTGTTCCTCTGTTCAATCGGAGACAGAAGCAAATGTACTGGTTGATAAGCGCAAAACATCACAGCGAGTTGTTGAATTAATTACTCCTAAACTGCTAGTTCTGGCTGAACAATGTCTGGATGAATGCTATGAGTTGATTTCAAATCGAATGTTGTCTCCAGAAAGCAATCATTATGCAAATCGCTATTTTGAGGCGCTATCAGAACTAAAAACGAAAAAATCGACAATAATTGATGAATTTCTGAATGCTCAGCAACGTGCCTTTACAAATGATGAGGGTAGCAAAGCAGAACATTTGAACCAATCAGACCAGTTTGCAGCTGAAGGCGAACTCTCTTTGGTCGATGAAGTCGAATTTGAAGATTGGTTGGCCATCCAGGAGATGTCGAAGCGCATTGAGCGTCGTCATGAGGAATTGTTGGCTCAATTAAGTAACCAGCTGTCGCGGTTGATGACGATTGATAATCCTCAGCAAGATCTTGTTATTGCACCTTTAGTATTATGTGCATCTTTTAATGAAGCGCTTTGTACACTGGGCTTTGATGGCTCAATGAGGGTATTAATTTATCCGGGACTAGAAGAAGGGTTGCAGCTGTATCTTGGGCAGTTTTACCAACAGTTAAGCGCAGAGTTAACAGAAGATGGATATCCTCCTGCCAACCAGAAAGCCAGAGTCCCTGGTCTACCACGACAAGCTGTGCAAGCTGGAATAGCATCTGGCGTAGAAACGGATATTAATCCACAAGCTGAGGGTGCGGATGCTGCTGACGGAATTGCGCACATTCAGCCTGCAGTGAATCTTCAAGGCTCAACTGATATTCAGCAACCACAGCAAAGTCTTGTCGAGAATAATGTCTCGGAGCTGAATTCACTGGCACAAGTTCTGCAGTCAATGCAAAGTATGTCACCACTTTTCAATCAAGGACAACAGGTTATCTCGGCTCAGCCTTCAGCTGTTGCTGGCAATGCAGATCATGTTCGTGAAATGATCAATAACATGGTGCCATCCGACACCAATAATCAAGCGTTGCTTGCTTTACAAGATCAAATCATCCAAGCGTTGATAGGGCGACAAGGTCATCATCATGTCATTGATCAACAAAAATCAACATCATTGGCAGCAAACACTCAAATTTTTGATGCATTACGCAATCAAGTCAACAGCCAATCACCCACCCAATCGTATATTCAACAATTACAGTTGCCTTTTTTACATCATGCGCTGACAAATCAGAATGACGATCAATCGACGGATGATGTGACACAACATATTCTCAATCTGCTAGATCAGATCAACAATCTGATTGGTGATTCAAATAAAACCTGGGCAGTTGAAGCAAAAAAGCATATCGAGGGATTGGTGCAGCGTGTTGTTAGCGAATCAGCGACACGGCCAGAAGTATTAACAGATGTCGAAGCCGAACTGGTTGAGTATTCAAATAAAGCGTTGCTTGAACGCAACAAACGTGAAGAAAAATTGATTGAGTCTTGTGAAGGTCAGCAGCGTTTTCGCAAGGCCAAACGGGATGTTAATCAACTGTTACAGGAGCATTTCGCTGGAAAAACAGTGCCGGTTATTATCCCTAGATTGCTGAAAACTGGCTGGAAACAACTACTGGTAAGAACTGAACTGCGTCATGGCTTGGATAGTGAGCAATGGCAACAGATGTTTGGTGTAATCGAGTGTTTAAAAGAGTGGCTTTTGGACGCAGATAACCTTCAATCAATCGCTGAGGATGAAATTCAGGAATTGCTGACTCTGGTTGACGCGCAACTATCTCACATTGGACTGGATGCTGGGAAACAAAAAAATATCATGGGTGAATTAGTTGCCTTGCTGCTTGGTTCTGGAACGCCGAGAATTATACAGTCAGCAAAGTTGATGAAAATCAAAAACATCGCAGCAGAAAAAGAGGAGGCGAATACATCACAGTCAAAATGTCGATGGGTTGATAATCTTCAGGTCGGAGACTGGTGTGAGTTTATTGTTGGTAAACAGCGTGTAGAAACACTCAAGCTGGTTTGGTTGGGTAACAATCCTTGGCAATCAGTGTTTGTGAATCAGTCGGGTATAAAACGTCTTGAATTCTCCAGAGACAAACTGATCAAACATTATCATGCCAAAATGGTCAGCACAACTGAGAGTCCAGATCAGCCAATTGCAACACGTGCCAAGCATGCTGTTGTTGAAAAAATCTATATGGATGTGCGCCACAACTCGCTAGAGGATACAAGTGTTGGATTGCCCAACGGTAAGGGATTGATGGCCTATTTGCGGGAAACTGATTTTCAAACAGCGACAACCTTGGTCTATGTTGAAATTGATGATCACCGAATTATCAACCAGGCTTGCGGAATGGAAGCCAGTGATGATTTGGTGAAGGATATCGCTCAACGCATGCATCAACATGCAGCTAAAAATACCATGCTAGCCAGAATCGATGATCAATCGCTGGCAATGGTTTTAACAGACACCAAAGTTGATAGCTTTTATCGTATGGCAACTGGTTGGAGTGAAGAGCTGCGCGCAGAACCTTTCAAATATGAAAATCAGAGTTTTCCAATAGCGCTGTCAATTGGCTTAATAGGTTTTACCGAGGAAACGCTGCAAGTCGACAAACTGATCAAGCATGTTGCGGTTGCCTGCGCAGGCGCTAAGCAAGTTGGAAGAAATCAGATAAAAGTCTATAGTGATGATGACTGGCAACTGCAGCAGCGTGCAGAGCAACTTGAATGGGCAGGTCACATCGATCAAACGCTGGCAGAAAACAGGCTGGTTTTGGCTTGCCAGCTGATTGTACCTGTTGGTGAGAGCGCTGTGTCTCAACAAGATGCTAGAGGTGATCATTATGAGGTTTTATTGCGCGTGCTCGATGCTAAAGGGCGGATAGGTCCTCCCGCCAGTTTTTTATCAGCTGGTGAACAGTTGCGCAGAATGCCAGACATTGATCGTTGGGTGGTTACAAACTTATTGCAGTGGATGCAGGATAATTTAGAGCTGGTCGAGAAGTTAGACGGTTTTTCAGTCAACTTATCTGGTCAATCTGTTGCCAGCCAATCATTTCTTCAGTTTGTTGCTGAACAAGTGATTGAAGCAAATTTCGATCCATCAAAATTGACCTTTGAAATTACTGAAACTGTTGCTATTGATGATTTTGATTATGTAAAAAAGTTTATTCAGCACATGCGAAAGCTGGGGTGTAAATTTTCTCTTGATGATTTTGGTAGTGGTTATGCTTCGTATTCTTACTTGCGCAACCTGGATGTTGATTACCTGAAAATTGACGGCTTATTTGTGAAAGAAATGCATGTTGATTCAAAAGATTTAATGATGGTTAAATCAATGAACAATATTGCTCACTCATTGGGGTTAAAAACAATCGCAGAGTTTGTTGAAAACCAAGAGATTCTGGATCTTCTTGGCGAGATCGGGGTTGATTACGCGCAAGGCTACCATCTTGGTAAGCCGACTCCTATGGCGGAATTGTTTAAGACTGATGAGACTAGCGAGCAAAGCAAAGTATCTGCGTAAGGTGGTCTGACAAAATAAAGTTACCAATCTTGCTTGTCTTTTTGCTCCTGACCAACGCAATCTCAATCGTTGCGTAGAATGACTATGTGCCTTTTGAGATGGTTCGGTCAGAAATAAAAATCCTGTGCAATCTTGGTAACTTTATTCCGTCAAACCACCTAACACGATTGATTGATTGATTGATTGATTGATTGATTGATTGATTGATTGATTGATTGATTGATTGATTGATTGATTGATTGATTGATTGCCAGGATATCTATTTTTTACACAGAAACTATTTTTCCTGGCCCTTGTCAAGAGCATCAATATTTCACCCTGGTAGATTTGTTACCATCGTTGCAAGGAAAATGATTTCAGCTAATGGCTGAATCATTGATTGCAAATCCAAACCCCCGTTTCAACTATAAAATCTGTTATAATTGCAGCTTTTGGCATAGCTGTAGCAGCTCGGCTACTATTAGCACATGATAACGGATTTCCATGTCTGAATTTGCAAAAGAAATCACCCCCTTAGCTCTCGAAGACGAGATGCAGCAATCATACTTGGCGTATGCAATGAGCGTCATTATTGGTCGCGCATTGCCTGACGTTAGAGATGGGTTGAAACCAGTGCATCGGCGCGTATTGTATGCCATGCATGAGTTGGGCAATGAGTGGAACAAACCTTATCTTAAATCAGCGCGTATTGTCGGCGATGTGATTGGTAAATATCACCCGCATGGCGATACAGCAGTTTACGATGCGTTGGTGAGAATGGCGCAGCCGTTTTCAATGCGTTATATGCTGATTGATGGTCAGGGTAATTTTGGTTCCATTGATGGTGATTCTCCGGCTGCGATGCGTTATACCGAAGTGCGGATGGCACGCATTGCTCATGAGTTACTCTCTGATCTGGATAAAGATACAGTTGACTTTATTCCCAACTATGATGAGCGTGAACTGGAACCTTCAGTTCTGCCCTCTCGAGTACCCAATCTATTAATTAATGGCTCATCGGGCATTGCCGTTGGCATGGCAACCAATATTCCACCGCATAATATCGGTGAGGTGATTGATGCCGCGTTGGTGTTGATTGACACCCCTGATATGTCAATTACCCAGCTAATCGAACATATTCCAGGCCCGGATTTCCCAACCGCAGCGATTATCAACGGTGCCAAAGGCATTCACGAGGCTTATCAAACTGGACGTGGTCGTATTTATTTGCGTGCCCGATGTCACTTTGAAGATATTGGTGATGGTGGTCGGCAAAGCATCGTTGTCACTGAATTTCCATATCAAGTCAATAAAGCACGGGTGATGAAAAGTATTGCTGAGTTGGTGAAAGACGCTAAACTCACTGGTATTTCGGCGATACGTGATGAGTCCGACAAGGATGGCATCCGTATGGTTGTTGAATTAAAACGCGGCGAAGTTCCCGAAGTGTGTCTGAATAATCTGTACAAGCAAACTCAATTACAGACTGTTTTTGGCATTAATATGGTCGCGATTGTCAATAGTCGTCCACGTTGTTTAAATCTCAAGGAGATCTTGGCGGCTTTTATCGATCACCGTCGTGAAGTGGTTACACGTCGTACGCGTTTTCTGTTGCGTAAAGCGCGTGATCGGGCCCATATCCTTGAAGGACTTGCGGTTGCGTTGGTCAATATTGACCCAATCATCGCCCTGATTAAAGCCTCTCAAAATCCTGCTGAAGCCAAACAAGGGCTGCTTGGTCAAGCCTGGACGCCTGGTTTGGTTGTGGATTTACTGGAACGTAGCGATAGCGCCATGTCCAGGCCGGATGATTTAGAACCTGAGTGTGGATTGCGTGATGATGGTTATTGGCTGTCACCAATCCAGGCGCAAGCGATTCTGGATTTACGCTTACATCGTCTGACAGGTCTTGAGCAAGATAAAATTATTGCTGAATACAAGGAAATTCTGGTTACCATTGCTGAGTTGTTGGAAATTATTAACAGCGACAGTCGTTTGCTGGAAGTGATTCGCGAAGAACTGAAAGCCGTCCGTGAACAGTTTGTTGATGAACGGCGCTCTGAAATTATCCAGAATCGACTGGAATTATCGCTGGCAGACCTGATTACCGAAGAAGATGTGGTGGTGACAATTTCACATGAAAGCTATGTCAAAGCCCAGCCAATTAGTGAGTATCGGGCGCAACGCCGTGGTGGACGCGGAAAATCAGCCGCTAATAATAAAGAAGAAGATTTTGTTGAACAAATTATCATCGCTAATACCCATGACACCATTCTGTGTTTTTCCAATTCAGGAAAAGTCTATTGGTTAAAAGTCTATGAGTTACCGATGGCAAGTCGCAATGCACGTGGCAAACCATTTGTTAATCTATTGCCGCTGGATGACGGCGAGCGCATTAATGCGATTCTAGCAGTCCATGAATACTTGGAGAACCAGTTTATATTTTTTGCCACAGAACAGGGCA
>JAZGEP010000283.1:0-6405 GCA_036478815.1 Methylococcales bacterium | reverse complement strand
GTGCCTTTTTCACGTACCAGTGAAGGCAAGATTTATCAACGCTCGTTTGGTGGCATGACCACCCACTACGGGAAAGGCAATGCACTGCGTACTTGCGCGGCAGCCGACCAGACCGGACATGCAATCTTGCAGACCTTGTATCAACAATCACTCAAATACCACGCTGAGTTTTTTGTTGAATATTTCGCCATCGATCTAATTATGGAAGATGGTGAATGTCGGGGTGTTCTAGCCTGGTGTTTGGATGACGGGACATTGCATTTATTTCGCGCTCACATGACAGTGCTGGCAACTGGAGGTTACGGTCGCTCTTATTTGTCCTGCACTTCTGCGCATACCTGCACTGGGGATGGTAATGCGATGATCTTGCGCGCTGGCTTACCGTTACAAGACATGGAATTTGTGCAATTTCATCCAACTGGCATTTATGGTGTCGGCTGTTTGATTACAGAAGGCGTGCGCGGCGAAGGTGGTTTTTTGACCAATTCAGATGGCGAACGTTTTATGGAAAGATACGCACCGACAGCCAAAGATCTCGCTTCACGTGATGTGGTTAGCCGTGCCATTGCCATTGAAGTTCGCGAAGGTCGTGGTGTGGGAGCGAACAAAGATCATGCTTATTTGCATCTGGAACATCTGGATGAAAAACTGATTAATCAAAGACTACCCGGTATTTCAGAAACTGCACGTATTTTTGCAGGCATTGATGTGTTGCGTGAACCGATACCGGTCATTCCTACAGCTCACTATAATATGGGCGGTGTTCCTACCAATATCCATGGTGAAGTAGTCAGCCTGAAAGATGGTGACCCAGAAACCGTGATTCCGGGGTTAATGGCGATTGGCGAAACAGCATGTGTTTCAGTGCATGGGGCAAATCGACTGGGTTCTAACTCATTGCTGGATCTGGTCGTGTTTGGTCGCGCCGCTGCACAACGCTGTGTACAACTGATTAAACCGCGCACACCACATAAATCCTTTAACAGGGATTTGCTGGATAAACCATTGGCGCGCTTGGACTCGTTGCGTCACGCTCAAGGTTCTAGTCCGACAGCAGATATTCGCTTGCGAATGCAAACTGTCATGCAAAACCACGCTGCTGTATTTCGTAGCGAAGACATTCTCAAACAAGGTGTCGTGCAAATGCAAGCCATTCGAGATAGCTTTAACGCTGATATTATGGTGAGTGATCAATCAATGATCTGGAATACCGATCTGGTAGAAGCATTTGAGCTTGATAATTTGATGGTTCAAGCCACCACAACCCTGGATTGCGCAGTGAATCGTACCGAGAGTCGAGGCAGTCATGCGCGTGAAGATTATCAGCAACGTGATGATGAAAACTGGCTAAAACATTCAATGATTTGGCTAGATGAGTTAGGCAAAACCAGTATCGATTATCGTCCAGTGCATTTGCACACACTCACCGATGATGTTGAAGCTGTGCCTCCTAAGCCGAGAGTATACTAGGATGGTGTCATTTCGTTTGCCCAAAGGCTCAGTTGTTACAAAAGGAGTGACGCATCCTGCTCCAGAACAGGCAACGAATACTCAAGTTGTCAAGGTGTATCGCTATGATCCAGATAAACCAGATAACCCGAGGCTGGACAGCTTCGAAATTGATATAGACGCATGCGGTCCGATGGTATTGGATGCCATTATTCACATCAAAAACCATATCGATTCAACCCTGACATTCAGACGTTCTTGTCGCGAAGGAGTATGTGGCTCCTGTGCAATGACCATCAATGGGCAAAATACACTGGCTTGTATTAAACCGATTACAGATATCGACGGTGTAATCTCCATTTATCCGTTGCCCCATTTGCCAGTTATCAAGGATTTGATCGCTGATCTCACCCATTTTTATGCGCAACATGCAACGGTTAAACCGTGGATAGAAAACCAAACCCCGCCGCCAGGAGACCGGGAGCGGCTACAAACGCCTGAAGAGCGTGCAAAACTCGATGGTTTATGGGAATGTATTTTGTGTGCTTGTTGTTCAACCAGTTGCCCAAGTTATTGGTGGAATAGTGACCGGTATTTGGGGCCAGCTGCATTGTTGACAACATATCGCTGGATTTCTGATTCTCGCGATGAAGCCACTGGAGAACGACTCAACGCAGTGGAAGATCCATTCCGACTGTATCGCTGTCACACCATCATGAACTGCACCGATACTTGTCCAAAAGGCTTGAATCCAGCCAAGGCGATTGCTGAAATTAAAAAGCTCATGGTCAAACGTAGCTAAGGAATGGAAATTTAATAACTTTGTCATTATGGCGAAGTAATTTTTCTTCTGCTTAAACGATGTCATGAGGACTATAGTTATTCTACACGACGATTGAGATCGTTTAAGCAGAAGGAAAAGGACGAGTCAGAATGATAAAGTTATTGAATTTCCATTCCTAAATATGGTTTCTCGTTCACAGTTGGTCTGGCAGTGTCGGCGTGGATCATTGGAACTGGATACACTGTTAACACGTTATCTTGAGCAACGCTATGATGTTGCCCCAGCAACAGAGCAGGCTACATTTCGTCAATTATTGAGTCTGGAAGATCAACAAATCTTTCAATATTTGAGCGGACAGACTGAACCCGATACAGTAGAGATTATCGATCTTGTTGCACACATCAGTTCTCTCATTTCAGGTTCCAGCTAAACCAACAACTACAGATCAGTACTGGCTGAGTGCGTTGTATGTTGTCAGCTTACTTGCCAGTTTTTATAACAGTTTACCAATTGAATTACGTATTGTTTTAATGCTGTTGATCAGCGCAAGCTGGATAATCAACATCAAACGCAACCGTGAAATAAGTATTGACTACATCGAGTTGGAGTTGCGCAATGGTAACCAGTGGACGTTGCGTGAACAAGGTGGACAGAAATTCAATGCAACGTTGATGCCTTCAACTGTCAATACGCCGTTTACTGTATTTTTGCACCTGGACTTGGGTTCGGCTGGAAAACGTTATTTAATGATCCGTCGCAATCAGATAGAGCAAGAGCAGTTTCGCCAATTACGTGTCGCTCTAAAAACATCAAGTGCAGCAAGCTAATTCCTCTGTATACATCAAATGATCACCAACCAATTACAAAAAAAAATACTCAATGGCAAGCCGTTAATTATGGGTATTCTCAATGTAACGCCAGATAGTTTTTCCGATGGCAGTATGCACAATGATCCGCAACAAGCGCTCGATCGAGCATTGACTATGGTTGAACAAGGCGCAGATATTATTGATATCGGTGGAGAATCAAGCCGCCCAGGAGCAGTCCGTATAACTCCAGAACAACAGATCAAGCGTATTATTCCAATTGTGAAGACGCTAAATCAGCAATTAAATGGTTGTTGCACCATCAGTGTTGACACCACCTCAAGTCAGGTCGCAAGCGCTGCACTACAAGCTGGCGCAACCATGATTAACGACATTTCAGCTGGTAGTGAAGATCCCAACATATTGAAACTGGCAGCAGACAATCATATCAGTATTTCACTCATGCACATGCAAGGTACGCCTGGAACCATGCAAGACAATCCACATTACCATAATGTGGTAGAAGAGATTCTCAATTATTTAAAACAACGGATTGCAATTGCCAAGGATGCTGGCATCAAATCAGAACAGATTATTATTGACCCAGGCATCGGGTTTGGAAAACGCCGTATCGACAACTTGCAAATACTGGCGAATCTCGATCAATTTGTCGCGCTTGGATATCCAGTATTACTTGGAACTAGTCGCAAACGTTTTATGGGCGCAATGCTGGAAAACCCGACTCCACAACAACTTGCCATAGCAACAGCAACTACAACAGCGCTTGGGGTGATGTCAGGTGTCAGTATTTTTCGGGTGCATGATGTTGAGGAGAACCGTGTTGCGGTTGATATTGCCTATGGAATCAGGCAATCATAATAAGCCAATACGAAGCAGCGAATCAGAAGTCGTTGACCCACTACAATACTTCTTCATAGATTTCAGGCATGGTTGTTTCTAAATCCAGACAGCTTAATTGCAAAATATCTGTAGGGTCATTGAGTAGAATGTATTGCCAGTACTTGCCATCACGACGATAGAGTTCGACCTGCATGGTTTCTTGTGAGACCAGTAAATATTCTTTTACTGATGGAATCGCTTGATACGCATGTAATTTCTCTCTGCGATCAATGCTCTCTGTTGTTGGCGATAGCACTTCTATAATCAGGCAAGGGTTTTGTTTGTAGTATTCGTGATTATCAGCTGGGTCACATGCCAGAAGAATATCTGGATAATAAAAGCGATTGAGATCCGGAATATACAACTTCATATCAGCAATGAAAGCTCTACATTCTGTGCCTCTGGCTTTTTGTCTTAGTGCTGAAGCGATATTGAGCGAAATAATATTGTGTTTTTCACCTGTACATGCCATTGCATACACTTGCCCGTCATAAAACTCATGGCGAATCTTGCTTTCAAGTTCACCTTGCAGGTAGTCTTCAAAATGAATGGGAATGAGTTCTACGGGTTGCATGGGGTTTGTTTTTCCGAAAGCTTGTTTGTACGTTACGACGTAGCAATATTAAAGACACACACCTGCGAGATCATAGCATAGTAGACATCGTTCCTGTGGATCAAGCCCATATTTTAGAAACGGTGATTAACCGAAGTCTCCTGCATTTGAATGGCAAATAAACCGCTGTTCTCTGGCTTTTAGAACAACTCTGTCACAACCTGTTACTCTAATTTGAAATATCAACCAGCGGATTACAAATGTTTTACCTCCATCACGGCAATCGTCTTGATTCTTTAGCGGAACAATTCGCAGAGATACATGCGAGCCATTTAGCCGATCCTTTATTGCCTGAACACATTATTGTTCAAAATGCGGGTATGGCGCGCTGGCTGTCGCTGCGTATTTCTGAGCATCTTGGCATTGCCGCCAATTTGAAATTTTCCTTTCCAGCTGAATATATGTGGCAGTTAATTCGTACTGTATTGAACGGATTGCCTGATGTTGAGCCGTTTCGACCTGGTATTATGCGTTGGCGAATTGTGCAGGTGTTGGCTGATTGTGGCAATGAATTTCCTGAGCTAAGCAGCTATTTACACGATGACAATCAGCTGCGTAGCTACCAGTTGGCGTGTCGTCTGGAAGAGATGCTGGATCGCTGCCTGTTTTATCGCCCTCACTGGATTATTGATTGGGAAAACGGTCATACTCCAAATTGGCAAGCCCGATTATGGGGTAAGTTGGTTGATGGTAGTGATGGGGTTCACTGGGTTGGGTTGCAAAAACAGTTTTTGCAAGTACTGGCAACCAAAGGTATTGATCTTACCCGTCAGCGTGTATTGATTTTCGGCATTGCGCAATTATCTCCCGGTTACCTGCAATTAATGCGAGAAGCTGCCCGTTACATGGATGTACACTTTTTTTTGGTTAATCCATGTCAGCAATATTGGGGTGATATTGTTGCTGAGAAAATTAAAATTCAGTCTGATGATGCGGTTGCAGACTATCTTGAAATTGGTAATCCGTTACTGGCCTCAATGGGTCGGCAGGGGCGCGATTTCTTTGAATTGCTGATTGAGCTTGAGCCAGATGCAGAGCAGGTCTGTTTTACAGAAAATCAGGCAAATTCCATGCTTGCCGTGATTCAAAATGACATTATTAACCTGAACAACCCATTAGAAAACAACTCAAGTAACATAGCTATACCCAAGCAAACACCGGATGGCTCAATCAGTTTCCATAGTTGCCATACGCCGATGCGTGAGGTGGAAGTGTTATACGATCAATTGCTGGATTTGATCAATAACGATCCTCATTTGAAACCTGAACATATTATTGTAATGATGCCATTGGTACAAATCTATGCGCCATTTATTGAAGCAGTCTTTGCTGCACGTCAACATCAAATCCCATTTGTCATTGCAGATCGCAACCTGATAGAAACTAACGTTATTGCGGATATTCTCAGTGCATTACTTGCATTACCGGACAGTCGCTTTGAGATTAATCGCGTACTGGCATTGTTGGATTATCAGCCAGTGCGTCAACGTTTTAGTTTAACTGAAAATGATGTAGCACAAATCCGGGAATGGTGTACTCAAACCAATATTCGCTGGGGTATTGATGCCGCAATGCGCCAGTATTTAGATTTGCCTGATACGCTAGAGCATTCCTGGCTAGCCGGAATACAACGCATGTTACTTGGTAGTGTGATGAATAGTGACGCGTTGTTTAACGATAGACTGCCATACACTGAAATTGAAGGCAGTTTGACGATTTTACTAGGTCGGTTTGTTGAATTTGCACAGCGTTTGTTTGAACTGCGCGAGTGGAATCAACAGCGCTGTTCACTCAGCTCCTGGATTGAACAGATACGATCGTTGTTGGATCACATGGTTTCTGATGAAGATCAA
>JAZGEP010000282.1:0-5963 GCA_036478815.1 Methylococcales bacterium | reverse complement strand
CGAAACAAAGTTACCAACCTTGCTGGTCTTTTTGCTCCTGACCAACGCAATCTCAATCGTTACGTAGAATGACTATGCGCCTCTTGAGATAGTTCGGTCAGAAACAAAAATCCTGCGCAATCTTGGTCACTTTATTCCATCTAACCACCTAAAAAATAAACATTCTGAATAATCAGGCTGGCGCATTAATACGTTTTTGTGCTGCTCGATTCTTTTTTGCCAAATGGTCAATGAGTGCTTGAACCGAGCCGCCACCTTGGTCAATAATTCCTTTGAATTGATTGCGGAAATTGGTAACCAGACTGATGCCTTCGATAATGATATCGTAGACTTTCCAACCATCAGCTTTGTTAACCATTCGGTAACTAATTGCAACTGGTTGGCCGCTTGAACGATTGACTTTTATTTTTACAATGGTTTTTTTGGCGTCTTTTTTCAGGCGCAAAGGCAGGTAGGTGATGCTCCAGTCTTCATAAGAAGCATATGCAGTAGAATAGAGGCGTATCATGGTTTCCTTGAATTCTTTTTCAAAATCTGCGCGTAGTTGTGGCGTTGCTTGTTTCCAGTATTTACCAAGCGCCAGCGCGGAAATTCTGTGCTGATCAACATGTGGACGCAAGACCTCTTCGACAATATGCATGGTTTCAGTCAGATTGCCCTTGTAAGCTACCATGCCAATGCGTTCCTTTAATTGTGTAGACGTTGTTTCGACCACCAACTGCGGTGGCGATAATGCTTGTTCAGCACAGGCTTGGCTGGAGAAAAACACAGCTATAAATATTAAGTAAAGACAGCCATGAGAAAATTGTAGTTTTTTCATTATATTGATCCTTTACATCTTGCAATTGTAATCTTTTCAGTACTCGAGCAAAATTATTTTAACAATTTTACGTAGAATTTTTTATCATATTCAAGGCGCATAAACAGCAGATAGTGAGCCATGTAACTGTTTATGCAACGCTGCAAATGATAAAAAAACTAGTAATATAATGTTAAAGTAATGATGGTCAGTACTTATAATTCAGTTCCACTATTTAAAACTAGTCTCTTCGACATGTGTGGATAGAGATTAGTTCTAGTTCGCCAGGAGTATTGATGTCCAAAACGATGAATCAGTCCAATTTATTTCCAGCCGTGCGCATGCGGCGGCTGCGCAGCAAGGTGTTTTCACGCAAGCTGTGTCAGGAAAATAATATTTCCTGCAATGATCTTATATATCCGATGTTTGTGCAAGAGGGAAACGCTCTTCGAACCCCGATTGATTCGATGCCAGGGATTGAACGTTACAGCCTTGATCAACTACTGATTGAAGCACAAAGCATTGATCAACTGGGTGTTGCTGCAATTGCCTTGTTCCCGGTTACGCCAATGCACGTCAAATCACTCAATGCAGAAGAAGCCTATAATCCTGATGGATTAATTCCACGCACCGTTAATGCTCTCAAAAAACACTGTCCAAAGCTAGGTATTATTACCGATATTGCACTTGACCCTTACACTTCGCATGGCCAGGATGGCTTGATAGACGACACTGGTTATGTTCTTAATGATGAAACAGTCGAGGTATTAATTCGACAGGCACTCACCCATGCCCAGGCTGGGGTCGATATTGTGGCACCATCGGATATGATGGATGGAAGGATCGGTGCAATTCGTAAAGCACTCGAAGAGCACGGCTATCGGAATACCTCAATTCTAGCGTATTCGGCTAAATATGCCTCCAGTTTTTACGGCCCGTTTCGTGATGCCGTTGGTTCAGCAGACAATTTAAAAGGTGGTGATAAATACAGTTACCAAATGGATCCAGCCAATTCTGATGAAGCATTACGCGAAGTTGCACTGGATATTTCAGAAGGTGCTGATATGGTGATGGTCAAGCCGGGAATGCCCTATCTGGATATAGTACGACGCGTCAAAGATCAGTTTGGTGTTCCAACATTTGCTTACCAGGTGAGCGGGGAATACGCCATGCTAAAAGCCGCTGTTCAAAATGGCTGGCTCGACGAAAAAGCAGTGGTGCTTGAATCCTTGCTGTGTTTCAAGCGTGCTGGTGCAGATGCCATCCTCACTTACTATGCAAAACAGGTTGCTGAATGGCTACAAGACAATTGATAGAACAGCGTTATACGGTTTTTGGTCATCCCATAGCCCACAGCTTATCGCCGCGTATTCATACCTTGTTTGCAGCACAAACTGAGCAACACACTATGACCTACACGGCTGTGGATGTTTCGGAAGATCAGTTTGAAACAGCAATCAACGATTTTTATCAACAAGGCGGATTAGGGCTAAATTGTACAGTTCCGTTGAAGCTATTGGCATTTCAGCGAGCTGACCAGTTAAGTCAGCGTGCGCAACGCTGTGGTGCAGTAAATACTTTGTCATTGAAAGGAGACGGCACAATTCTCGGCGACAATACAGATGGAGTGGGTTTACTACGAGATATCACTCACAATCTGAATATACCAATTAGAGAGACTAAACTATTGATATTGGGTGCAGGCGGTGCCACGCGAGGTATTCTTGCGCCATTGTTGCAGGAAGATCCACAACAAATAGTGATTGCTAACCGAACAGTTGAAAAAGCACTATCATTAGCTGAGTTATTTAATGATCTTGGGAATGTGATTGGTTGCGGTTATGATGCTCTGGATGGCCAATCTTTTGATTTAATTATTAACGCAACTGCTGCCAGCTTACACAACCAACTACCACCGCTGCCAGATACTGCGCTAAAACCAAGTGGCAATTGCTATGACCTGGCGTATGGAGCCCAACCCACCCCCTTTGTTAAATGGGGTAAACAACATGGTGCGACGATTTCAGTTGACGGTCTTGGCATGTTGATTGAACAAGCGGCGGAAGCCTTTTTAATTTGGCGAGGCGTTCGCCCTAATACCCAATCGATGATTCAGGATGACAGTTTTAGGCATAAGGTGGTTTGACGGAATACAGTTATCAAGATTGCGCAGGATTTTTGTTTCTGACCAACGCTATCTCAAGAGGCGCATAGTCATTTTACGTAACGATTGAGATTGCGTTGGTCAGGAGCAAAAAGACAAGCAAGGTTGGTCACTTTGTTTCGTCAAACCTCCTCACTAATGACTAACCGGTAGCAACTCAAATCGTTGTGCAACAACATCAGACATAAATGGCAAGGCTTTGCCTTGTTCCCAGAATGGTTGCTGGTCACTGTAGTGACTGGATAATGGATGGCCAGACTGTCCTGCTGGCATGTGCATAATGCCTTGTTGTAGATGACCTGGTGAGATCACCATGCGTTCACTGGCTCCAAACAGTCCATACGCCACACGAACGCAATATGGACAGCCCGCTAGTGGATTTTGTGGCATATCCAGTAAAATGTTGAGTAATGGCAGCTTGCTGCTAAATGGATGGCTATTATTTATCCGATTGATGCGCCTCCAGGTCAAGTCTTCCAAATCAATAATGTTGTGTTTTTTTTGTAACTTTCGAGTGGTTTTTTCGAGAACGTTCAAGATCAACGAATCCCAATCAGCATAGGTTTTTTGATAGGGCAGTGTGGCGGGAATTTTGGCGTTAAGTAGTTGCCGTAGCGGTGTCTCTTTTTTCGACCAGGAAAATTCAAAATCTTTTTGTAATTGTTGGCAGGGTTGTAGATAGGCTGAAAGTATAGTTTGTGCCAGTGCTTTTCGAAATTCAAACAGTACAGGGAAGCCTGTACTGGTGATTTCGGCTTTACCGTCCCAGCTGGCGATATAGCTCCGCAGTGCTTGACGCGATGGTTTCTCGGCGATTGCTTGTGGAGTCAATACAGAAATAGCTAATTTTTGATAGTACCGATAAAACTCAGTGCTGGTGTCCAGCTGCAAATTCAGCATATCGGCTTCGCTAATATTTTGCAGTTCTTCTAGACGCTGGTTGATGCGCCACACCCGAAAGCTAGCTTGATAACCATGCCCCAGTGGATATGGATAGTGTTTGCCAACAGTTCGATTGTTAGCCGTTGCCAGAAAACCAGCGGGTGGATCAATCACACGGGGCATCTGCTCGGCTTCAATATAACCATCCCAGCCAATATTTTTTGTGGTCCAAAAGCGACTGACAGAGCCATCAAAACCCTGGCGTTTGGGTATCTTGCCCATTAAAGTCCAGGCAATACGACCTTGTTGATCAACAAGCATTGCATTTTGTGGTGGTGCTCCAGCATTATTCATTACAGTGATTGCTTGTTCCAGTGTGTTTGCCTGGTGCATATTGATCAGCCCCAGGTTGACTGCAGAAGGCGCTAGCGCTGTCCATTTCAAGGCAACTGGTTTGCCCAGTAATTTTCGTGGTGAGACTGGCCCCCAGCGCGTATAGCGCACATTGATTGTCAGCTGCTTTGCATTTTTGACCTTAATCAGTTCTTCTATGTGCTGGAAATCCTGCCAGCCATCAACAGTTTGATACTGTTCTGGGTTATTCGGGTTAATTTTCAGCTTGACCAAATCAATTAAATCGACATAGGAATTAGTGTATCCCCAGGCAATATAATTATTGCTGCCAGCAATAATCAGCGGCAATCCAGGCAAGGTTACCCCGGAAATAATGTTTTCTGACTGATGATCAACATATTTCAGTGTTGCGCGATACCAAATATTGGGTACTCTTAGCGGCAGATGCATGTCATTGGCGAGAATGGCGCGACCATCGCTGGTTTTAGATCCCGCAACTACCCAGGCATTAGAGCCTGGTGCAAGATCATTTGTGTCTATTAATGCGATATGATCATGCGACTGTTGCTTCGCAAAGTCATTGGCAGCTGTCTCAGTTTGATTCTCCTGTTTGTTGACTAACGCCGCAAGTGCTTTAACAGGAATCGATTGCTTAGGACGCCAGGATTCGTTTCCAGCAGTTAATACAGAGTCGTAATCATCAACATCAGGAGTTAGGAAAGCAGTGACTGTTGCTGGTAGCGCTTGTTCCATGACACTGAGCATACGCTCTGATTCCTGCTCATCACTAAGAATTTGAAACATGCTAAATGCAACCAACAAGCTGTCTTCCAGGCGCCAAGGTTCAGGTTGATAGTCCAGCACAATAAATTCGAACGGTAAGCGACTCATTTGATTGATTGCAGCATTAACACCTGAAGCATAGGCTTTGAGAGCATTAATTTGAACTGCAGGAAGGTTTGCGGCAGCAGTGCGCGCTAAACGCTCTGGTTGTAGGTGACGTTGTTGAATGTCGAGATTAACAGCAGCTTCGCCAAATATTTCTGAAAGTCGCCCAGCGCTTTTGCGACGTATCAAGTCCATTTGAAACAAGCGTTCCCGTGCGGTCAGAAAACCCAACGCTCTGAAAGCATCGAGGTTAGTGTCGGCAGTAATTGTTGGATTGCCATAATTATCTAGGGTTATCTGCACTGGTTGTTGTAAAGCAGGGAGGCCAATTGATCCTTCGACAACAGGCAATGAGGCGTGTAAAGTCCAATATACATAGAGCGTTACAAAGATAATGCATATCAACACTAGTAAAACAATCTTTCTATTGAATTTTCGTAGAGTGCTCATCTAATTAGGTCTCTAGGTGGCTGTTCGAGAATAGAAGCCGTAGCGAGGGAAAGCGGTTTTGAGTCCATTTTTTCGATTAGATGAGGCGAATACTTGTTGTATTTAACGAATTTAATCGGAAAAAAGGGCCAAAATCCGCTTTTTCGCAGTAGGCTCTCTATTCTCGGACAGCCTCCTAGCAGTGATTGTGGAATTTTGGTATTAGATTGTATTTTTCCAGAGTAGACAAAACTCAAATTTTAGCTTGTAGAAGTAAATGCACGATTATCCTGATATTTTTTAGTAAAATATACAGCAGCTAAGGAACGAGCATGGAATAACTTGAACAATTGACGTAGGCCATTGTTGTCAAATTACTGTTCATATTCAAGGCGCGAAAACAGGCGCATAGTGAGCGATGTAACTGTTTTCGCAACACCGAAGATG
>JAZGEP010000281.1:0-2960 GCA_036478815.1 Methylococcales bacterium | reverse complement strand
ATTGAGATCGTTTCGTCAGGAGCAAAAAGACCAGCCAGAATGTTCAAGTTATTTCATACACGTTCCTAAGCGAGCTCAAGAAGAGCATCGTAGTTTTACGCAACGAGTAAGATCGTTTAGTCAAGTGCAAAAAGACACGCCAGAATTTTCAAGTTATCCCATACATATTTTTAGAAGTAATTATAGAAGTGTAAGTGATCAGGGTTTTTCTATCGTCGAATTGATGATTGCCATGTTAGTTGGATTACTTCTGATGGGTGGTGCAATCGATGTTTTACTATCCAGCCGACAAACCAATAGTCTACAAGTCACTTTATCCAAAATTCAGCAAGATGGTCGTCTTGCCATCAATGTACTCTCTACTGCAATCAGAATGGCTGATTATAGTGGTTGCTATACGGATCTTTCTGATGGTTTGGAAAACACGTTAAAAAATCAAGCCAGCTTTGCCTGGGATTTATCAGACACGATCGAAGGCTTCGATAATGTGAGCGCTAGTTTTACAATTAGTGATGCAGCTAGTGGTGGAGCTATTTCCAGTATTCTTGAAGGCACCGATGTGCTGGTGATTAAGGGGATGGCTGATGGTGTGCCAATTCGCAGTAATCCGGATAGCAGTACATTTACCATCGATGCAACGTTGAACAATTTAAATACTGGTGAAATATTAATCGTAGCTGATTGTGAACAAGCGTCGATGTTTCAAGCATCAAGCATCATCAGCGCAAGTGATGTTACAACAATACTGCACGCGGCGGATGGGATGACACCGGACAACAATACCGCAACTGTCACTAAGAGTTATGAAACGGATGCTGAAATCGCCAAACTTGTTTCCACTGTTTATTATCTCAAAAATGATACGTCAGGAATCCCAGGGCTTTTTCAGTCCAGCCTTAGTGTCAATTCGAGTGGTGATACTGTATCGCTGGTAGAAAATCAACTGGTCAGCAATGTTGAGAACATGCAAATCCAATATGGCGTGGATAATGACGATGACCAGGATGTTGACACTTACGATAATGCAGCTGCAGTCACTGACTGGAAAACTGTCATCAGTGTTCGCATTGCATTATTACTGGCCAGTGAAAATGATTTTTTAATTGATACTGATGAGTCATACAGCTTCAATAACACCTCCTTCACATTCACAAAAGATTCGACTCCCACGGCTGACGCAGATCGTAAGTTGCGACGTACATTCACTGGGTTAATGGCGTTTAGAAATCGAACGCTCTAATGACTAATATGCAGATAACAAAAGCCTTTTCTAGTGCAACAAAGTCTTCGCCTAAATCATCCCAGTCAGGAGCCGTGCTCATTGTGGGTTTGGTGGTATTAAGTGTGTTAACCATGGTGGCACTCACTGCAGCCCAATCAGTCACATTCCAGGAGAAAATGGTTTTTAACACACAGGAACGCAATAAAGCATTGCAAGCAGCAGAATCTGCGAGCCGTTATGCATGGTCAATACTAGGAACTGCCAATTATACAGAGAATGATTTTATTACCAATGCGACTAAAAATGGCCTTTACGATTTGCGTACAACGGATACTGTCGAAGGAAGCAAACTAGTCGCGGATTGGAATGCAATCTATAGCGCCAACAATTGGCCCTGGAGCAATACTACTAAACGCGCAGTCATGCCAAATACAGTTGCAACCAGCAGTTTAAGCTTCATTACTGATAACACAAACCCAATGCAGCTAGCTGCTGCACCGCAGTTTGCTGTTGGCATGCACGCACCTGTGCTGCGTAAAGGCAGTGAAAATAAATACTGTGTTCCATACACTATAGCTGGTGCCGGGCAAGGCAGCACTGATAGTAGTCAGGTGATTATTGAATTAAAAGTAATACCAAAATTTAGTTGTTATACGGCAGTTAAATAAATAGAGATGATATTGATACTAATAAACATGATTATTAAAACGTCGAGCTAGCGATATGAAAATATATATAAAATCACTAATTTTATTGATTGGTTTGTGTGGTTTCCACTTAATTGGAAATGCAACTTCAGTTTATCTTCATCAGAAATTTACAGGCAATGTCAATTACTCTGTATTTGGTGCATCAGAATTACAGGAGACAGGTGGATACTGGGATTGTACTGGAACTGATAATAATTCAGCAACATTGTCTCTTCCAGCCAGTGCTACTGTCAAAGCAGCCTATCTGTATTGGTATGTAATGGAGAGTAACAACACGGATGATACGATTCCTTATATAGCGATATCCAATACAGCTCCTGTCACATTTCCAGGTACTAGTTCAGCCATCAACATCAGTTCAACTCGAAGTTTTAATGAAACAGTCCCTGAACCAGTTTCTGGTGGAACCTATTCATATGCGGGTCGCTTTGTCGATATCTCTCTACAAGTCAAAGCGTTATCCAATCCTTCAGGTACTTATAGAGTTGATGTCCAAGGTGGCGCTTCTACAACTGCATGTGCTTATACCCAGGAAAATGTGAGAGGCTGGAATATTATTGTTGTTTATGAGGATTCAACTGTAATCAATAACGCATACAGCATCAACATATACGATGGAATGGTCGGCTTTTTAGATTCAAGTGTTTCTATACCTGTTTCTGGTTATGAAGTATTAGCAGCGCCAACTGCCGGTTCATTAACCGTTGTTTCAATACAAGGTGATTTAGACATTCCTGGTGAGTACATGACCACCACAGATCCTGCCTTTCCAAGCTTCCCTGCTGACTATGCCAATGGTAGTCCAGGGCCAGCACTTGATATTGATACAGTCAATGGCAATTTTACAGCCGCATCAACGTCTATGAATCTGAATGCTGGTTCAAATGAAGACCTTATTCTGTTAACAAATATCGTGCTACGAATTCCAGATGCATTGGCTTCAAATAACACGAGCCTGACACTTGTTAGTACAGTACAAAATGATGATGGCGGGACTGCTGGCATCAATGATCTGGGAATCTCAACTA
>JAZGEP010000280.1:0-4134 GCA_036478815.1 Methylococcales bacterium | reverse complement strand
GCCTTTCGATAACACTCGATTCTATGCAATTCCAGAATCTACGGGATAGTCAAAAAAAACCTACAATGTAACTTGACCTTAAACAGAGTATCTACACAGACGACTTGGTATCACCTTAAAATCATGCGTTTTTTTAAGCTATTGTTTTTAAAGTTCTGAGATCAGATGTTCTGAGTATGCTGTGTTGTTGTCCACCGTTGTCTTGTGCTGCTTCCCTTGATTGAGATCTTGAGCTTGTGTTTAAAGCAATTAAACTGGAAAACATCATAATCCCGACTACACTTTAAGCTAGATGTTGTCAGGTCATTCGTAAACAGTATAGAGGGAGAATGTTGGTGAATATACGTAGTGCATGTTGTTTTTCAAAAATAGCGATTTTGTTGATCTTGTTGTGTTTATTGGGGTCAGGACAAGCCTTTGCTTTTGGAATTGCTATTTCTCCCACTACCGTGGAAATGGTCGTTAAACCAGGGAGTCAACATCGCCAAACCATTACCGTACAAAATGTACATAAAAAGAAAACGCTGGCATTGACTGTCGGTGTTGCTGATTGGGTATTGACTGAGAATGGCGAGCTGGAATTACTGCCTCCTGGAAGTGCGGATGAAAGTGTCACCGACTGGGTACGTTTTAGTCCTGCTTTCTTTTCCCTCAAGCCTGGTGAGGTGCGCCAGGTACAAGTTGATCTTTCTGTGCCGATGAAAATTGGCAAGCCTGGCGAAAGCAAAATGGGAATTATTATTTCAACCTTGTTGCCTGCAAGCGAAAACCGAAAATCTACTTCCGGTGTTTGGAACCGTTATCAGGTGACCAGCTTGTTTTATGTTGCAGTGCCGGGAGCAGAAGAAAAGCTACCGATTGTAACCACTGTTGCATTACAGGATAAAGCCAGCATTGTCCCGGTTGTAGAATTCACCGTTGAAAACCCCGGCGATTATCACACACGCTTAAAAGGTAAATTGACACTCAGCAACAAGAAAGGCAAGCAAGTTTTTGAAATGCCGGTTGAAGGTGTTTTGATGGCAAAACAGACACGTAGTTTCAAACTGCCGGTTAAACTCGATGGAAGCAATCTGCCAGCTGGAGATTACAAAGTAGATTTAAAATTGGAAGATAGTTTTAAACTGGATGACAAAGCAGATATTCAAGCAGCGCTGATTAAAAGTCAGATGCCTACCATTACTGTTGCCAATCCTGTGATTTCACTCAAGTAGTGTTGTTTGGGCTGCGATGTATCGATTGATCTGTAACTGTTTTGTTCTGAGCACTCTATTGATGGTCAGTGGCGGGCTGTTACAGGCAAGTATTCTGGATACTGATTTCTATTGTCAAACCTATGGCTGTGTGATGATTTCAGATGGTTTTGGTGCTGATGTCTATGATGTGTACAAGTTTGCTGGTGGTGGTACGGTGACGTTCGGTAACCCATTGATTCCCTGGACAGGAAATCCGATTCAAGGCATAGGACCAATCAATATCGTCGCAACAGGAACAACAAACCCGATACCAACCACTCTGCCTGCAGCTAGTAATGGAACACAACTGGCAATTGATAGTAATGGCGATAGTGTGGGCAACCTATTAATTAACGATAATAACAGCAACGGGTTTCTTGATGCATCTGATTCACTTGCTGCGTTGAGCATGACTAATGTGACTGATGTGGTTTTTCAGAATAATGCAATGTTACACAGTTTTTATCTGACCTCCAGAAAAACACGCTTTGAGATGCGCGCAAAGGCCATCATTGACACTGCCACATCTACTTATGGCAGCTCAGTTTCACTGGCAGGGATTCCTTTTGGAGTGTCGATTACTGAATCCGGCAATGACGCTGGTTTATCTTATGGAAGCCTGGCTCGAAACGGGAATTTCTCTGCGGTTGCTGGCATCAATGATCTGGGCGATATTTCAGCAGTTTATACACCGATTGCATTGTTTACGCATCCGCAAGGAATCCGCCAAAGATCAGATAATGCAAATACTCATGTTTCCCGGCAATCCATTCGTTTTAATATGAATTATGGATATCCAGCACTGGATCTATCCCAGGGAGAAGGGACTGTGCAATTTCGTGTGGAATATGCACCTTATAAACGCTAGTCGCTGGCTGGCTTATTTTACTCTAGCTGTTGTACTCTTTGTACCAATGAGAGCGAGTCATGCTGAATGGATAAAGGCAAGATCCATTGGTGCAAGTAATCATATCTGGATTAATACCGAGAGTAATGCTCTATTCGCTGGTGATAGCTGTCGTCCTTTGATGAAGCTAAAATACTTGAGTGGCAACAAACCGAGAAGTTTGCGACAACGCCAGCAAATTTATAGAAAGCGCCCGGGAAATAATAGAAATGCTGATAAGCAAGTTGAATTTGCTGCGACTCAAGACTTTGATCAAAGCAATCATCGAAATACCAATTCTGCGGCAATTGGTGTTGCTAATCAGGACGCAAGAGCAGCGATTACACCGCTCGATCCATTAAATCTTAGCTATCAAACTCAACCTGAGTTTGATCCGCTTAACAGAAATCAATTTAACATATCGATTAACGACAATAGCATCGCGTTAACCAGTCAACACTCCAGGATTAAAGCCAGGATTATTGGGCGCTATGATCGTAGATCTGAGTGTGGTTCGTAGTTTTTTCTCAAACTTATATCAAAGACATGGATTTCATGCACGTTTCTAAGTGAGTCAGTGTTTCTAAATACTGGCTAGCAGCCAGAATCTGTTAGATCTCTCCAGTACATTCACCAGAGAGATACTGTTCGCATAATCAATAGTGAACTTTCTATTCCTGAGTCAGACCAATGTTCTAAGTACAGCTGTTAGTTCTACTTTGTCATATTTGACATTAAGCTGGCGAGAAATGCAGGCTACGGATAACAATGTCCCAAATCTAACGATGGAGATTCAAAATGGTTCATAAAGTGATAAGCAAACTGATTGTGTTACTGTTGTTTATTCCTGTGCTGGCGCTTTCTACACCCGGCATCGAAATGACAGTATTGAAAGATGTTAAAGATGTTCCTACTGCTGTTGTTGAGCTGACAGCAACACTGGAAGAACAGGGCTTTACTATACCGCTGACTATTAATCATTCAGGAGCTGCTGCAAGCGTTGGTCTCGAACTGAATCCAAATCAAGTCATTTATGCCAGACCTGTGCGTCGTCTTGAAAAACATCTACTCCATAAAAGCCATACGATTGGCATTGATTTGCCTCTCAAATTTCATGTGTATGAGGACGCAGGTGAAATTAAACTGGCTGTGAACTCAATTGGATACCTGATTGATCGTCATCAAATGCATATTCATGATTTTGTATTGCGGGTGACAGGGCGCTTGATTGAGCAATTTGGTACTGTCGGTGAGACTGGCCTGAAGACTGTTCAGAGTAATCGCTCAGTTGATGAAGTAGTCAAGGCTTTGCAGGATGTGATTGCAGTGAATCCCGATGTGCGAATCCCTTTGGTGCTTGATTATGCGGAGATTAGTGACAAAACAGGCATTAACCAATTGCGTAACAACAGACTTAGTGACAAGAGTCACCGAGGTTTTTCACCCGTTCTAGTTGTATTTGGGAATCCCAAAGTTGGTACGCTGCTGATGCAAGCCAATCCACAAATTGGTATTGACTTGCCTTTAGAATTCCTGGTGTGGCAAAACCGAGATGGACAAGTGAACATTAGCTACAATGATCCACGATTTCTTGCCGACCGCTTCGATTTACAAGGTCAGGATGGGCGGATTGAGGCTATCAGTGACGCTCTCAAATCACTTGCTGAGCAGGGTGCGGGTCCAGAGTAAGGAGCGTGCATGAACTAAGGAACGTGCATGAAATAACTTCGACAACTGACTTGTCTTGTTGTCCGTCTTCGGTGTTGCCGCAACAGTTATATAGCTCACTATAGGCCTGTTGCGGCGCCTTGAAGACAAACAACAATCCTGCGCCAGTTGTCGAAGTTATTCCATGCACGTTTAAGTTGAACAATGATGGCGCAGGATTTTTGTTTCTGACGAAACCATCTCAAGAGGCGCATCGTTGTTCTACGCAACGATTGAGAGCGTTTGGTCAGGAGCAAAAAAATACCAGCCAGAATGTTCAAGTTGTTTCATGCACGTTTGTCGATC
>JAZGEP010000279.1:0-2542 GCA_036478815.1 Methylococcales bacterium | reverse complement strand
AACATAAATCTTGTAAACTATTGATTATAATTTGAATTATTTATTGAAAACAATCCAATGTTGGATGTTTGACTTTAGAAATAGCCAATAAAATCAGTATATTGAAGAAGATGGTTTTTTGAGCAGCTTATAATAAAATCAATGGGTTACAATTGTATTAGTGCGAGTCAATACATTCAGGTTTTGGGTTGGGAGTAACAATTATTTGTTTTTATTCAATTGCTTACCGAAAAACATGAACTCCGAAACTTTAGTTATTAGAGCTCATGATTATCTATGAATTTCAGATTGCTTACAGGATGAACTATGAACAGTTTCTAGCGCTATTCCTTCAATCCCAAATTAACCACGTTCCCCACTAAAACTGGCTTTGCCTTATTACGGACATTGCTATATTCAGAATCTATCTCTACAGCCTGTAAGCAATAAGGTAATGTCGATTCAAACAGTGGATAAAGCGTTTTTGTATCCTGTTTTTCATCCAGCCATAATTCAGCATTAGTGGCGTTTAACATGACCGGCATCCGCTGATGATAGGGTTCAAATTCAGGTGAGGCTTGTGTGGTGATCATTGCACACGATAAAACGTGTTCAATACCATTTGTCCAGTAATCCCACAATCCAGCAAAAGCGATTGCCTGATCGACGGCTGAAAATAAGTAAGGTGTTTTTTGTTGCTCACTATGTTGCCATTCAACAAATGAATGGGCAGGAATGATGCAGCGTTTGTGTCGGAAGCAACCTTGGTAAGCCCGGCTATTTTCCAATGTTTCATAACGTGCATTGAACATGGGGTAATGTGTTGATGGACCATCGCTCCAGTGCGGCACTAACCACCAGCGCATATCGCTGATAAGACGAAGACCTTCCCAATGATGTATTACGGGGATTTGATCTGTTGGTGCCAGGTTGTAGCGGTTGGGTATGGGGCCTAAATCAACATTCAATTGCGACAATAAGCGATGCATGTTGGAATCATTGCTGATATTGAATCGGCTAGGCATTTTACTCAGTGGAGTTATAAATTTTGGATTCTAACATGTCCGATTTAGGAGCCGTAGCAAGAGAAAACGGTTTTGAGTCCATTTTTTCGATTAAATTGAGACGAATACTTGCTGTATTTAACGAATTTAATCGGAAAAATGGGCCAAAATCCGCTTTTCCGCAGTAGGCTTTCTATTCTCGGACAGCCTCCTAGAATTTCATATGAGACTGATTTTGTGTAGGTTGGCACTGAGCATGCGAAGTCCAACACGAAAAAGCAATCATATGTTGGGCTTCGTTCCTCAGCACCAACCTTACATTATCGGGTTATTGCATGAACGTTTCTGCCATAACCAAATCGATTTGCTTGCGTGTGTCTGGGTGCAATAGAAGCTGGGTACATTCTGCTGTTGAAAACTGTGCCACACCTTTGAATCGGGTGATCTCGATATCATCATGATGCGTCATTTTATTGAGTAGCTGTATCCGTTGTTGTTCGTTCCAGGCGTATTGATACTGTGGTGTTTGTGGTTTAGCAATACGATACAAGGGTGGAATAATGACAGAGACAGATCCTGAATCAATCAGCGGTCTGAGGTAGTGATCAAACAAGGCTAGTAATAACACCCGTGCATGTGCTCCGTCTGCATCAGGATCCATCAATATCAAGATACGCGAAAAGATTAAATGATCGGGATTACAGTCCTCGCTAATACCGCAGGCCAGTGATTGAAAAATTTTCTGGCAGGCTTGATTGGCCAGTACTTTGGCAGGGGACACTTTTGCTGCATTGATCAGTTTTCCCTGTATTGCTAAAACGCTCTGGCTGGACTTATGCATTGCTTGTCGAACAGTGCTTGCTGCAGATTCACCTTCAACGATAAACAGTTCCTTCACGCAACTACCCTATAACGATCAGTCACCATCAATATAAACTCAAACACGTCGAAACAGGTAATCAATATGAATTAGGCTCACTTGAAATACTGCAATTTCGTTTAAATTGTAATGGCAATTGATAGTCCAATATTGAAACTACACTTCTCCCATTTCTCATTGAGGACCAATGGCTTGATCCAGTGCCGTCCAGTCTGCGCTCCAGATTCTGGTATCTTGACTATAAAAAACCGAGTTGTTGGTTAATATTGCCCGATTGTTTTGTAAGTTGGAATCTCCATATTGGTCATCACTGTTGGCTGCATCAGTTAGGATTGAGCCAACTGGTTTTAATTGTGGCTGGCTAGCTAGCGGATCCACTTCAAATAAATACAAGCCACTGTGTGACCAATCATAATAAGTTTGTGGGTCGTTGTTTGTCTGGGTTGGAAATTCGCGACCATGCACATTGATGGGTAAAGAAAATCTGGTTGGTCGATCAGTTTCGCTGTTAGCAGCTAAAAACGAAAAGGCATGATGATCGTAAAATAATTCGGTTTCAGATCCGCGTTGCCCAATCACCAAGTGATCCAGTTGT
The DNA here is from genome assembly GCA_036478815.1 of Methylococcales bacterium. Lineage (GTDB taxonomy): Bacteria > Pseudomonadota > Gammaproteobacteria > Methylococcales > DRLZ01 > DRLZ01. Next base: position 84 of record JAZGEP010000279.1, on the reverse strand, counting down.
TGTGGGCCACCTTGTCCAGAAATATCAAACAAACCGATGCGAATGCCTTGATACCATGCCCCGCGATCATCTCCAAATTCATCA
>JAZGEP010000278.1:0-3297 GCA_036478815.1 Methylococcales bacterium | reverse complement strand
TTGCGAAAACAGTTACATCGCTCACTATGCGCCTGTTTTCGCGCCTTGAATATGAACAGTAATTTGACAACAATGGCCTACGTCAATTGTTCAAGTTATTTCACGCACGTTTGTTGCCAGGTTGTTGAACCAAGCGCTTATTTCTGGAAATTATTGTCTCGGTTTCAGGATTTGTATCCAAAAACTGAGCGTTGTAACATTGATTTCAAAGGCTTGGGTTCAACGGCCTTTTCAGTTAAACCAAAAGCCTAAGATAGGATGTGGTGAGGTACGAACCGCATCAATCAATGAGGTTGTGCTGCGTTAAACGTTGTCAAAAGTCGCGTTTTTGACCAACGTCAATGTAAAACCAAATGCTTCTATTGATGCGGTTAGTGCCTCACCACATCCTATCAGTGATATCGGTGTAATAATAATGTACTGCTAAATTCATCGCAGCCAAAAAGCGGGATAAATCAAGTCTGAATAATGGTGTTATTTCGACAGCCTGGTTAGTTGCTCTTAATTCCAGCCATCAAGCACGACTTTTCCGATTGAACTACCGTGTTCAATCATTGCATGAGCCCTGCGCAGATTTTCTGCATTGATGGGTTGGATGACTTGGTTGATGGTAGTTATCAGCTCGCCATTATCGATAAGATCGGCGATCACATTCAGCAATCGTTGTTGTTCAATCATATCAGGAGTTTGGTACATAGATCGAGTAAACATAAACTCCCAGACGAAGGTTACACTTTTGCTTTTCAGCACATCAAGATTAACTGGCTCTGCCGTTTCTACAATCGAGCAAATCTTGCCTTGCGGCGCGATTGCTTCTGTCATTGCTAACCAATGCTGATCAGTATTATTGAGACAAAGAATATAATCCACACTGGCAATATTCTGAGCAGCCAGTTGATCAACTAATGAATGACTATGATTGACGACCAGCACTGCACCAAGCTTCAGGCACCAATCGCGTGATTCATCCCGTGAGGCAGTGGCGATAACGTTCAACCTGGCTAGTTTACTTGCCAGTTGAATGGCGATGGAGCCAACACCACCCGCACCACCAATAATCAAAATTGACTTGCCCGCATCATCACCTTGGTGAGAAATACCCAGTCGATCAAACAGTGCTTCCCAGGCAGTAATACTGGTTAATGGCAAAGCGGCTGCTTCGGCAAATGAGATGGAAGCGGGTTTTTTACCGACGATACGCTCGTCGACCAATTGAAATTCGCTGTTTGATCCGGGACGAGTAATGTCACCAGCATAGTAAACCTGATCGCCAACGGCATACTGTTTTATTTCTGATCCGATGGCAATCACCTCACCAGCAGCATCCCAGCCCAGTATGCGAGGTGTGGTTTCTGTTTGCTGTTTCGGTGCCCGGACTTTGGTATCGACCGGATTGACAGAAATGGCCTGAACGGCAACCAGCAAATCTTTTCCACCTGGCTTGGGTTGATCAATCTGAACATCTATTAATGACTGCTCATCCTCAATGGGCAAATAATTATACAAACCGATAGCTTTCATTGTCTTGTCCTGATTGTGTTTGATTCATTCCAGCGGGAAACAGCATTTCTACTTTAAGACCATCCGGACCAGATACAAATACCTGATGTTCTCCTGATTGCGGCACAATTCGTTCAGCATAATTAATATCATACTTGAGTAAAGCAGCAAGCAATGTGTCGTAATCTGCGCCTTCAAGGGCAACGTGGTCGACTGCTCCATTAGCATTACCGGCAGAGTCATCATGAATCACATGCACAACCGGTTTACCATCACTATATAACCATGAACCTGCAAACGGGAACGGTGGACGTTCACCCACTTTCAATCCAATAGCGTCCACCAGAAACCTGTTCATGGTTTCAAGATGACTTGCTCGAACTAACACATGGTTGATTTTCATTGACTTTCTCCGCTGGTGTTAAATGCTCTCTGCGTTTGAACAACGATGAGCTGTAGAATACATAATTCAGTAATGATAGACAATATCGTATACTATGAAAGCTCTATACATTAATACTGAATAATATGGATAAATTAGGCGATATGGATTTATTCGTACGCGTGGTTAAAAATGGCGGTCTTGCTGTCGCCGGGCGTGAGGTTGGGTTGTCACCGGCCAGTATGAGTGCACGGATCAATGCATTGGAACAACGCTATGGCCTGCGGTTGTTAAATCGAACCACAAGACATGTTTCACCGACTGAGGCAGGTCGCAAATTTTACGATGCCTGCCTGTGTATTCTCGCCGACGTAGGCGAAGCAGAAGCCCAGCTTCAGTCGGTGAAAGAATCATATTCTGGTCCCTTGCGGATTACTGCAACGTCAGACATGGGGCAACAGCATATAGCGCCGCTACTCTCAAAATTTATCGTACAACACCCGGATATTAAGCCACACCTGTATTTGACTGACGGCATTGTCAATCTGGCTGAACAGAGTTTTGATCTAGGTATACGTTATGGTCATTTACCAGACAGCTCAATGATCGTGAGAAAATTGGCAGCCAGTCACCGCGTTGTTTGCGCATCTCCGAATTATCTGAAAACAAAAGGCATACCACAAACTCCGCAAGCGCTCACCGAACATGATTGCTTGGTAATGGTTCGCGTCACCGAACCCTTAACAAATTGGTATTTTCAAACACCCAACGGACAGCAAACAGTTGCCATTAATGCCGCACGGTCATCAAATGATGGCGCGTTAATCCGCAAATGGGCGCTTGAAGGTGCAGGGATTGCGTTAAAGTCTTACCTGGATGTCGCAGCTGACCTTAAGGCCAAACGGCTAGTGACTGTTTTAGATGATTTTATGCAGGATTTCAACAAGCAAAGTACATTAGGTGGATCTGACCTTCAGCTGGTTTATCCCAGTCGCCAGTATATGCCACAGCGTGTACAGGGGTTTATTGATGTGTTAGTTGAGCATTTTCAATTGCTGGGAAAGACTATTGAGTCAGGAACTATCATGTAGCGCGCCTTCATAGGTCAAAATCTCTTTCCCGCGGAGGTGAACCATCACGGCCGTCTTTCATAAAGTCATCAGAAAATGTTGCCAATATATCCATTACATCGGATAAATTATCCCGTTTTTAGGCAAGAATAAGTAGGGTCAGGGTAGCGGCCGACAAGGCCTTGATCTAGCGGGTGAAAGTCCCGTCGCATCAATTGCTCGATTCAGATGCGTAGCGATACCACAGTTCGTGTTGGGTAACCACACGTTCATTGCGTGGTGTAAACGTCCCGGCTGCCTTGTGATGAATAAGTAGGGTCAGCGTAAACTTTATCTGTAGCTAGG
>JAZGEP010000277.1:0-16299 GCA_036478815.1 Methylococcales bacterium | reverse complement strand
CACACATACAATACTTTTTTATACAAGTCCTGCAACTCGAGCCCAAGACTCTTCGGCTTGAGACCTTATAAATCAAGTTCATAAACCTTCGGTGGAGGGTAAAATGAACTCCGAAACTTTAGTTATTAAACCCTCACACCTAATTAATCGATTCTGTTTCTCGACGTGCCTTGTGTGGCTCTATTTTGATCGGCTGCTCGCCTGCATCAAGTCCTGTTGCCAGTTGCGGGTCAGACACCATTGGCCCATTTGTAATTGGCCCCCTCAGCGCACTGATCAATGCTTTGATAGGGTGATCAACTGTATCTTGGACCGCAGTCGCTTCATAACCACAATGCGCCATACAGTTGGAGCATTTAGGGTTTGTAGCACTGCCATATTTCTCCCATGGGGTTTCATCCATCAACCCCTGAAAACTATCTGTATAACCTTCATCAGCTAATAAATAACATGGTTTCTGCCAGCCAAAAATATTGCGGGTTGGATTCCCCCAAGGCGTACAATCATATTTCTGATTCCCTGCCAGAAAATCCAGATACAAACTGGAGTGATTAAGACGCCATTTACGACTTTTCCCAATTCTGAAAATGCCTCGAAACAACCGTTTAGTCGTACTGTTTTTAATAAATACGTCTTGATTCGGTGCATGCTCATAACTGAATCCTGGCGAGATGGTCACACCTTCGACACCAAGTTCCATGGCATAATCCAGAAACTCTGCCACATGCTCTGGAACTTCCCCATCAAACAACGTGCAATTAACAGTGACTCTAAAGCCTTTTTCCAAACCGATCTTAATCGCCTCTACAGCACGATCAAACGTACCATCCTGACACACTGCTTCATCATGTTTTTCTTGTAATCCATCCAGATGTACAGAAAAGGTTAAATACGGTGATGGCGTGTAATCCTTGATGCGTTTTTTCATCAACAAAGCATTGGTACACAAGTAGACGAATTTTTTTCGCGCGATGATGCCTTCAATAATTTCTGGCATTTCCTTGTGCAACAGAGGTTCGCCGCCCGGAATAGAAACAATCGGTGCGCCGCACTCATCAACAGCTTGTAGGCATTCGTCAACACTCATGCGTTTTTCCAAGGTTTCTTTCGGGTAATCAATTTTCCCGCAACCTGCACAAGCAAGATTGCATTGAAACAATGGCTCTAACATTAATACCAGTGGATAACGTTTGTTCCCCTTGATTTTTTGCTTTAGAAGGTATTGTCCTACCGCTGCTTGCTGTCTTAAAGGTACGCCCATAATATTCTCCAAATGGTCTTTAATATTACCAAAACCCTGCAACTGCTCGTACCCACAGAGCACTTGCATTATTTTAGTTTTAACTAATGTGTTGTTGTTTTGTTGTGCTGGTTTTTATGCCTGCAAGCTCAGCAGGCAAAGCAAATGTGACTTTTTCTTCCGGCGCATCCATTTCCTGAATATTCTTCACTCCAAATGCTTTGATCTTATCCAGGACTTCCTGCACCAAAATTTCAGGGGTCGATGCACCTGCTGTAATACCAACCTGAGTGGGATGTGCAAACCAATCTTCTTGTAACTCATTGCTATCCTGAACCAGATACGATTTGATACCCATCTGTTCGCCGACTTCCTGCAATCGGTTGGAATTAGAGCTATTGCGTGCTCCAACAACAATCAGTAAATCAACAGAATCTGCAAGTTCACGAACAGCACTTTGACGATTCTGAGTTGCATAGCAAATATCATCTTTGCGAGGCTCAATGATCTCTGGAAATGTCTCTTTCAGTGCCACCACAATATTTGCAGTATCATCGACCGAGAGTGTAGTTTGAGTGACATAGGTTAGCTGATCAGGATTGTTTACTTTGGATTTGAGTTGATACACATCTTCTACATCCTGCACCAGATACATGTCACCACCGTAACTATCGTCGTAATGACCCAACGTACCGATTACCTCTGGATGACCTGCATGGCCAATCAAGATAATTTCACGTCCCAGTTTTGCATTTTTAACCACTTCACGATGGACACGGGTAACCAGAGGACAGGTCGCATCAATGACTCCCAAGCCACGTCCTTCGGCATCGCTGAGCATATCATCGGGGACGCCATGAGCACTAAATATTGTCACTGCATCAGCAGGAACTTCATCGAGTGTCTCTACAAATACTGCCCCGCGTGAGCGCAAATCCTCGAGCACTCTATGGTTATGGACAATCTCATGCAAAACATACACAGGTGCCCCATATTTTTCCAATGCTGACTCTACAATTTCGATTGCTCTGACAACACCTGCACAAAAACCCCTGGGTCGTGTCAACGTTACATCCATTCCAAACTCTCCTGATCAAAATTAGGTAATGCACGAGTACTCCGTCAACATTATATTGACGAGTATAGAAAGCCGATAAATGGTCATCTGCGTTGTTGCACTCGTTTAGATTAGCTCGCTAGTCCTGCACCTAGCAGCTAACCACTTCTCAACTCTCTATACCCGTCAATATAACATTGACGGAGCACTAGGAGACTGCCCGAGAATAGAGAACCAACTGCGGAAAAGACCATTTTGGCCAGATTTTCCAATCATTTTCGTTCAACAGGCCCACTATTCGCCTCAAATGATCGAAATATCTGACTCAAAATGGGTTTCCTTCGCTACGGTTTCTATTCTTGAACAGCCTCCTAACACTGCAGAAAGCTGTAATTTTACAAACACAAAAAAGTTAATTTAGTGGTAGATTTGTAAAAAAACAACAACCCGTTAACCTTGTGTGATTTTAATTCTTTTTCTAATTCAGCAAAACAAGCGCTTGACTTGAAAGGTAAATTCTATAGAATCTGTAGAAATAAGCAAGCTAGAATAGATGTCTAGTGACAATTTATTCTTAATTTTGTTGTAATTTAACAATTAACTCCAAATCAACAGATTCAAATCATGGCGGTCACTGAGGATAAACAACAGACAAATACTCACCTGGATGCACCTGATTCCATCGTGAACAAGGAAGCGTCTACCCAGTTCCAAGCCACAATGCTACTGGGTGTCTCACGGACTTTTGCGCTCACTATTCCTCAATTGCCAAAACAGCTGCATTATACAGTGGGCAATGCCTATTTACTGTGTCGTGCGGTCGATACTATAGAAGATGAACCAGCGCTAACAAACGCGCAACGTCTACAGTTTTGCAATCAATTTGTTGAAGTCGTGCGCGGTCAGCGATCAGCTGAGAGCTTATCCAGCGAATTGCTACCATTACTCTCGGAAAGCACGATTCCTGCCGAACATCAGTTAATTCGCGAATTAGCACAAGTCATTGCGATTACACACAGTTTCCCTGAAGCTCAATATCAGGCATTGTTAACCTGTGTTGACACGATGGCACACGGCATGCCTCTATTCCAGGAGAGTGAAATCAAGCACGGTTTGCCAACCCAACATGATTTTGATCAGTATTGCTATTACGTCGCTGGTTGCGTGGGGGAAATGCTCACCCAACTATTCTGTGATTATTCAGCAGAGATCAATCAACACCGGGATGAAATGCAACAACTGTCTGTCTCATTTGGCCAAGGTTTACAGATGACCAATATTCTTAAGGACATCTGGGACGATCATCAGCGTGGCGTGTGCTGGTTACCTCAAGATGTTTTTCAACAATGCGGTTATGATCTTGCCCGATTAAGCCCAGACAACAATACCACAGCATTTCAGCATGGCCTCAGTTACCTGATCAGTCAGGCCTATCAGCATCTGGTCAACGCATTCAACTATACCTTACTGATCCCTGCTCATGAGCAAGGTATCCGTAAGTTCTGCCTGTGGGCACTCGGCATGGCAGTGCTGACTTTACAGAAAATCCACAAGCATCTGGATTTTCAAGCGTCTCAACAGGTTAAAATTTCCCGGCGCCAAGTCAAAACCACCATTGCCTTAAGCAGCATCACTGTCAGCAATAACACACTGTTAAAACTGTTATTTAAGTCTGCTGGACGTGGACTGGATAATCCGCTCTGGCACCCAGACCACCATCAACACTAACCGATCAAACCGTAATCTTTAATACACAGGCTAACCCTATGTTCGATGATAGCGCAACACCATCTATAACCACAGTTCACGAGCCTCATAAGCCTGCTTCTGAACATTCAGAAAATAACCTGAAACAGGCTATTCAGCGGGCGGAACAAGCCATTCTGAACAAACAAGATGTGAGCGGTTATTGGGTTTATGAGTTGGAAGCAGACACTACGATTACATCAGAGTACATCATGCTCATGCATTACGTCGGTAAGATCGACGAATTATTGCAAATAAAAATAGCACGCTATCTTCGATCCAAACAAAACACCGATGGCAGCTTCCCTTTATATATCGGTAGTGATGGTGATATCAGTGTCACCACCAAAACCTATTTCGCATTAAAGCTGGCTGGCGATGATGTTGATATGCCGCACATGAAAAAAGCACGTGACTATATACTGGCACAAGGTGGTGTCGCAAAATGCAATGTATTTACCCGGATCGCATTAGCCACATTTGAGTTATTACCATGGCGTGGCGTGCCTTATATACCTGTCGAGATTATGCTATTGCCACGTTGGTTTCCATTCCACTTAACCAAAGTTTCGTATTGGTCGCGCACAGTGATGGTACCACTGTTTATTTTGTGCACATTAAAAGCAAAAGCCAACAATCCAAACAATGTCAATCTTGACGAGTTATATGTGATCTCGCCTGAACTTGAACACAATTATTTCGCTAAAAACGACTGGATCGACAGGCTCTTTTTAGCACTCGATAGAGCTGGCAAATACAGTGATCGCTTTATACCGGATCGCATGCGACGTAAAGCGCTTAAGAAAGCTGAAAACTGGATTATAGAGAGACTTAACGGAGAGGATGGAATTGGTGGCATCATGCCTGCCATGAGTGCCGCTTACCAGGCTTTACTGCTGCTTGGTTATGATCATGACCATGAGTATATGAAAACAGCGAAACAAGCATTAGACAAATTATTAGTGGTGCGCACTCATGATGCTTATTGTCAGCCTTGTCTTTCACCAGTATGGGACACTGGTCTTGCCATCCTTGCTCTACAGCAATCGGACATGAATGCCAATAAAGATGCGATGAACCAAGGTATTCAATGGCTGCTCAGCAAACAGTTAAGCGATGAACCAGGCGATTGGCAGGATTTGCGCCCAGGTGTTCCTGGAGGTGGCTGGGCATTTCAGTTTGAAAATGCATATTATCCAGATGTTGATGATACTGCGGTGGTCGGTTACGCGCTACAGCTAATGAACGATCCCAAGCTGGAAGAGCCGATTCTACGCGCAGCACGCTGGATTGTAGCCATGCAATGCAAGAATGGTGGCTGGGGCGCATTTGATGCTGAAAACACCCATTATGCACTCAATCACATCCCGTTTGCAGATCATGGCGCGTTACTGGATCCGCCAACAGTTGATGTCAGCGCACGATGCATCATGTTTTTGGCACGTCTTGTCGATCAATATCCTGAATTTCAACCGGTTATCGACCGTGGCATTCAATATCTGCGCGATGAACAGGAAACAGATGGTTGCTGGTTTGGGCGTTGGGGAACTAATTATATCTACGGAACCTGGTCAGTATTGGTTGCCCTGGGTGAAGTCGGCATTGACCAGAATGATCCGATGCTGCAGTCAGGTGTTCAATGGTTACTGCAAGTCCAAAAAGAAGACGGTGGTTGGGGTGAAGATAACCATAGTTACCACAACCAATCTGATCGTGGACGATATTACATCAGCACCTCATTTCAAACTGCCTGGTCACTACTTGGCTTAATGGCTGTCGGCTACACAAACACCCCTGAAGTAAAAGCCGGTGTGGATTTTCTACTGCGCAAGCAACAAGAAGATGGTGTATGGGATGACCCGTGTTTCACTGCCCCAGGTTTTCCTCGAGTATTTTATTTAAAATATCACGGCTATGATAAATTGTTTCCGCTTTGGGCATTAGCTGACTATAAAAATCGTAGTCAAACACAGTGAGTCGAATCGGTATCATCGCAGCGCTACCTGAGGAAGTTAAAATGCTGACTCGCAAGACCTTGCAATACGGCGAGTGTCTTATCAGTGAACAATTCATCATTTGTGCTGCTGGAATCGGTGCAAAAAACGCAACCAAAGCCTGTGAATTACTGCATAGTAAAGGCGCAGTAGCACTGTTTAGCTGGGGTTGTGCTGGTGCGCTTGACCCCAAACTGTCAGCAGGTGATTTAATTCTTCCTATCCGAGTGACAGACAGTAAAGGCTCTGTGATTGAAACATCTGACAGCTGGGGTCATAAACTTCAGACTGCATTCTCAACAATAAAACCATTTAACCGAGGGTTATTGATACAATCACCGACAATGATCACCAGTGTCTCCGAGAAACAAAGCCTGTTTAATACAACGGCAGCTGTCGCTGTAGATATGGAAAGTTATAGTATTGGCAGCTACGCCCAACAACATGGCCTACCTTTTATTGCCTGCAGAGCAATTGCTGATTCAGCGCAGACTGAATTACCTGAACAAGTTGTTAATGCCATGGATGCACAAGGCAAAATTGATCACCGCAAAGTATTACCAGGTACCTTGTTGCGACCCTGGACAATCGGCCCCATGCTTCGATTAGGCATCCACTTCAGAAAAGCGCAATCAACATTAGCCACGATTGCAGAACAACTCATCCAAATCGACCATCAACCCATCTCATAACCATCTAAACAGTCCCCTCGCCATGCCTGCTAACAGCGATTTTAACCTGCTAGATAGTGTACTGCGCCGCATTAGCAGTCTTGCCGTTCTTTATCCATGGAAAATATTGGCAATAGCTCTGATATTTACGGGATATTCTGTGTATTTCATCACAGAACATTTAGGAGTCAATACTGATACTTCTGCGATGCTTTCTCCTGATTTGCCTTATCAGGTTAACATTCGCAAACTGATCACCACCTTTCCGCAAGATCAAGATACCATTGTGATGCTGGTTGAGGGTCAAACACCCGAGCAGGCCAAGCTGATTGCAGAGCAGTTGTATACAGAGGTTGCAGCCAAATCCAAATTATTTGAATACCCTTATAGCCCCGGCAATAGCAAATTCTTTCAACAACAAGGTTTAATGTATCTTGAACTGACAGAGCTTGAGGATTTAGAGACAAACCTCGCTAAAGCACAACCATTTCTTGGAAAACTGGCTCGCAACTATACACTCAATGGTTTATTTCCAATCCTGACATTGGCATTGGAAAGCTCTGCTTCCGGCGAAGATTTACCAATCGATTTGTCAACACTATTAAGCGAAGTGCGTCTCGCGCTTGCTGCGGTCTCAACAGATCAAACACATCTACTGTCATGGCAAACCATGATGTTTGGTGATTCATCACGGTTCAACCAAAAACAGCAATTAGTGATTGCCAAGCCAGTTCAAGACTTTAGTCAGTTACTACCAGCTGGCGAAAGTATGGAATTTCTGCGGACACTAACCAGCGACCTTCAGACCCAGCATCATGGATCAAAGATTCAGATAACTGGCCCGATCGCACTGGATCATGAAGAACTTGAAACCGCGTTGAGCCGCGCTGCACTTTCAGCTGTATTAGCTTTGACCCTGATTGTTATCTGTCTGTATTTTGGTTTGCGCTCTTACAAAATGGTGATTGCCACATTTATTATTCTGATTACTGGATTAATCTGGACAACTGCATTTGCTGCAGCAGCGATTGGTCAGCTAAATATGATTTCACTGTCGTTTGCAGTGCTGTATATCGGGTTGGGTGTGGATTATGCGATTCATTACTGCTTGCGTTATCAAGAAACCTCGAATCCAGAATTTAATCCTGCTCTTATCCAGCGCACAACCAACAGTATTGGCAAATCGTTAATGCTCTGTGCAATAACCACTTCAATTGGATTTTTCGCATTCATTCCTACAGATTTTCTGGGCGTTTCCGAGTTGGGAATTATTGCGGGTGCCGGTATTTTTATTGGTTTGCTGGTTTCCTTGACCATCTTGCCTGCCCTGCTTTGTGTCATGCGTGTTGATACACAAAATTCACACGCGAATTTACCCGCCTGGCTAATCGAATTACCCATCAAACAACACCAGACTATTAAAGCGCTGTCTCTGTTAGCTGCGATATTCTCATTAATTTTGATGTCAAAACTGCAATTTGATCCTGACCCGATTAATCTGAAAGCGCCAGGTTCTGAATCAGTCATTGCTTTTAAACAACTACAGCACTCAGAATACTTCTCTCCACTCACCATCACTGCGCTTACAAAATCAAAAGCAGAGACTCATGCACTTGAGCATCAGCTTCAACAATTGGATGTGGTCAAAGATGTGATTACCCTGTTTGATTTTGTTCCGGATCAGCAAGATGAAAAACTGGAGATGATTGATAACCTTGCATTACTGGTCGGTACAGACATTCAGCGTTTAACCAATACCCCAGATACAATTAATAATGCTGATTCAATCATTGCTTTTAAACATGCCGTAGATAAGCTTGTTGACACTGACAAAACATCAATTGATATGAGATTACTCAGTAATCTACAATCAACGCTGAATAGTTATCTATCTGTTTACAATAACAGCACTGACCCAAAACAACTTCTCAACAAATTACAACACAGTTTACTGAGTTACCTGCCTGTAACCATGCGCAATTTGGAGAACGGACTCAATGCTGAACCTGTCGACTTAGCAAGTATTCCCAATGATTTGCGTGACCGCTGGCTCAGCTCTGATCAGACATATAAAATGGAAATCCTGCCGAATCAAGCGTTAATCAGTCAAACTGATCTGCATAATTTTGTGCGAGACATACAATCTGTGGTGTCAGATGCTACCGGCTTTCCAGTCATTTGCATTGAATCCAGTACGGAAATCGTTAAAGCATTTATTCAGGCATTTTTATCAGCATTCATCGTTATTACGCTGATTTTACTCATCAGTCTGCGCAGTATACAATCAACCATACTGGTTATCTGGCCACTGGCACTCGGAGGATTAATGACGTGTGCAGCAACGGTTGTTTTCAATACTCCGTTTAACTTTGTCAATGTGATCGCTCTGCCTCTTTTACTGGGCATGGGTGTTGATAATGGCATCCATATTGTTCAGCGTTTCAGATCATCAACCGGCATCGAAAATCCGTTGAAAACCAGTACCACACCTGCTATTTTCTTTAGCAACCTGACGACAGTTTTGAGTTTTATCAGTCTCACACTCACACCGCATGCAGGCATGTCCAGTATGGGTTGGTTGCTTGCTGTCGGAGTACTGTTTACTATTCTATGCACACTAGTGATTTTGCCGGCTTTCCAGGTCGCAGCCACAGATTGATTTAGGAACGTGCATGGAATAACTAGAACAATGATGACGCAGGATTCTTGTTTCTGACGAAACGATCTCAAGAGGCACATAGTTGTTCTACGCAACGATTGAGATCGTTTCGTCAGGAGCAAAAAAACCAACCAGAATGTTCAAGTTATTTCATGCACGTTCCATAGCCGTTTAACAAACCATAAAACCAACATGCCTACCCCCATCTCCGAATTATTAAAACAGCAACAAGGCCAACATTTCGACCTTCACGAGCAATACCTCAACAACCAGATGGTACGCGTCCTTAAAACCATTGGTTATGACCGCACCTATACGCACGCCAAAGGTCAGTATCTCTATGACCAGGATAACCATAAATATCTGGATTTATTAAGTGGTTTTGGTGTTTACGCGTTGGGGCGTAATCACCCAGCTATTATTGCTGCATTACAAGATGTATTAAATGCGGCACTTCCCGATCTGGTGCAACTGGATGTCTCCCTGCTCAGTGGTATGCTGGCTGAAAAAATCGTCCACAACACACCAGAAGGATTAGATCGGCTATTTTTTTGTAACTCTGGTTCAGAGGCAGTAGAAGCTGCCATCAAATTTGCACGTTATACAACTGGTCGCAGCCATATCCTCTATTGCGAGCATGGTTATCATGGCTTAACCATGGGTTCATTATCACTCAATGGCGAGAATGTATTCCGAGAAGGTTTTGGCCCGCTATTACCTGACTGCAACACCGTACCATTTAACGATCTGGCTGCACTGGAACAAGCGCTAGCCAGCAACAATGTGGCAGCATTTATAGTAGAGCCTATCCAGGGCAAAGGCGTTAATTTACCAGATGATGATTACCTCCCTGAAGTACAACGGTTATGTAAACAATATGGAACCTTGTTGGTTGCTGACGAAGTACAAACCGGATTGGGACGTACAGGTGAACTCTGGGCTGTCAATCACTGGAATGTCGAGCCAGATATGTTACTGATGGCCAAAGCATTATCTGGTGGTTTTGTCGCTGTCGGTGCAGTGGCAATGAAAAGTTTTATCATGGATAAAGTCTTTAACCGCATGGACAGAGCCGTGGTGCATGGCTCAACATTCTCCAAAAACAATATGGCAATGGCCGCTGGACTTAGCACATTGATGGTGATTGAAGAAGAAAATTTGGTTGAAAAATCCCGTCAGTCTGGGCAACAACTGATCGCACGTTTATCAGCACTTATCGACCAATATGAATTTCTACACACAGTACGTGGCAAAGGCTTAATGATCGCAATCGAATTTGGTAGCCCCAAAAGCCTCAAACTAAAAGCAGCATGGACGATGCTGGAAACCGCCAATAAAGGACTGTTTTGCCAGATGGTGACCATTCCACTATTCTCGGAACACCGTGTGCTAACCCAAGTTGCCGGACACGGCATGAATGTGGTCAAGCTACTACCACCACTGATCATTACCGAAAAAGACATTGACTGGATTATTGATGGATTTGACAAAACCATTGCTGATTGCCACAAAGTACCTGGATCAATCTGGGATTTGGGGAAAACGCTGGCAGGTCATGCGCTTAAATCGAAGAACCGTTAACAATAGATCTATTTAACGCAGTTTGGCGCTAAGGAACTGTATAGACCGGACACATAGGTAACAGCTGCGTCATGTTGAGCTTCGTTCCTCAGCACATTCAGTTAAGAGATATATTTTAGTAGGGTGCATTCCATACACCAATATAACTACAATGTCACATCATTTGGTGCATAGAATGCACCCTACAATTGTTAATTTACTTAACTAATATTGCACCGCACCAACCTACATCAAGGCAATCACTCAAATGACCTTAGATTCAACCAGTCCCATTGTATTTTCTTATTCAAGGGTTCAATGATTTGAGGATTGTGATTATTACAGATGCCTGGCATCCACAAATCAATGGTGTAGTCACAACACTAACGAATACTTGCACAGAACTCGAAAAACTTGGGCATACAGTCAAAATCATCGATCCATCCCTGTTCAAAGCAATCCCCTGCCCAGGTTATCCACACTTTCATCTAGCATTTTTATGCGGTCCCAAACTGCGCCCAATTGTCGAGCAATTCAAGCCGGATGCAATCCATATAGCAACTGAAGGACCGGTTGGATACGCAGCCCGTCGTTATTGTTTCTACAAAGGTTACAGATACACCACATCGCTACACAGTCGTTACCCCGAATACCTAAAAATACGCGTAGGCTTTCCATTATTCATCAGCCATACCTATCTGCGCTGGTTTCATCGTAAAAGTGCTCGCATCATGGTCGCCACTGAATCCTTACAGCGAGAATTGACCAGTAAAGGATATAAAAAATTGGTGCTTTGGCAACTCGGCGTTGACACAGAATTATTCCATCCCAGTGACAAAATGTTTATGTTGAATTCAGGTATTCAAGACAAACGGCCAATATCAATGTACACAGGACGGATAGCCATCGAAAAAAATATTGAAGCCTTTCTGAAGCTGGACTTACCGGGTACAAAATACATCATCGGTGACGGCCCACTGCGAGAGACATTGACAGATCAATATCCTGATGTCCATTTTGTTGGCTACAAACAAGGCAAAGAGCTCGCGCGTTATATGGCAGCTGCCGATGTCTTCGTATTTCCAAGTAAAACCGACACATTCGGGCTGGTGTTGCTGGAATCACTGGCTTGCGGTGTACCAGTTGCCGCCTATCCTGTAACCGGTCCAAATGATGTGATCAGCGATCCTCAAGTCGGCACACTGGATAATAATCTACGAGCTGCCGCACTTAAAAGTTTATCGCTGGATGCTGATGATTGCAGACGCTACGCACTCAACTACTCATGGCTACAGTCAGCCAAACAGTTTGTTGGGAACCTGGTTCATAAAAATAGCCGCAAGGTAACAACTCAACGTAATCGGTGACTACTCAGATTGCCCTCAAGAGTATCGTAGGTCGGGTTAGCGCAGCGTAACCCGACAGAGATCCGATATAAACCCGACACAGCAAAAACAAGTACATCACTCACTACCAACCCTCCGGCAAAACAACATCACCCCAATCCTCAGGAACAATATCGTATTCGACATAACGTCGAAAACTCGAATAAGGCCAATCCACCGGACGTTGCACAGATCCCTTCCGCGTTCATCGACGAAAAGTTTTCGACGTTGACAGGTGCCAAGATGAAAAAGCAGGAACCTCCTGGAGTGAAGATGCAATGGTCAAGAAAAGTCGCAAGACGAGGACAC
Source organism: Methylococcales bacterium (assembly GCA_036478815.1). Lineage (GTDB taxonomy): Bacteria > Pseudomonadota > Gammaproteobacteria > Methylococcales > DRLZ01 > DRLZ01. Next base: position 3,678 of record JAZGEP010000277.1, on the reverse strand, counting down.
TGTCGGTAATTGGCATCGAAGCGAAATTTGTCATTGCTATCTCATATTTGTGGGTTCCTACGATCGGTGTATACTCACCCAAGACTTATGATATGAGTCGAGATATCACTTTAGAGTGCCAAGGAGGAATATTTGACATGGGTAGATCAATATTAGTTATTTCCGCATTATTACTCTCATTTTTTCGTTTTAACATGGCTGTAGCAGAAGTTCACGAAGTCACGCTACAGAATTTCAGTTTTAGCCCCAACGACATAACAATCCAGGTCGGTGATACTGTGCGTTTTAATAACGTCCAAGGGCCACATTCTGTCACTGCTGACGATCAGTCTTTTTCTCGACCGGAGGCAAATGCGCCTTGGACCTTTGAACAAACTTTCAATGAAGAAGGTGTCGCACTGGTCTATTGTACTGTCCACAGTTCTCCTGGCCAGAACATCGCAAACTCTATGAATGCCCGTATCAACGTTCAGGCCGCGGTTGAGAAATCTACGTTTATTATAAACCCTGGCTTGAATGGATCCTGGCTCAACCCGGCGACAAACGGACAGGGATTTTTTATCGATGTGTTTCCCAATAATCAGACGGTATTTTTGGCCTGGTTCACCTATGATACAACGCAACCTTCTGACAATGCGTCTGTAACGGTAGGCAATCCAGGACATCGCTGGCTAACTGCCCAGGGATCGTTTGAAGGCAATACTGCAACTTTGGATGTCGTCTTGTCTACAGCTGGTTCATTCGATAGCACTGACCCAGTTACCAATTCAGCTGCAGGAAGCTACGGCGCCATGACTCTAACATTTCAAGACTGTAATACGGGAACCGTGGATTACGATTTCTTTTCCATTGGCCTCAGCGGTAGTGTTCCAATCACTCGTATCGTGGCTGATAATGTACCACTTTGTAATGAGCTGAATAATACAGCCCGGTAAGTAAGGGACACGCATGAAATAACTTGAGCAACTGGCGTCGAATTCTTGTTCGATTTCAAGGCGCAGAAATGGGCGCATCGTGAGCTATGTAACTGTTTCTGCAAGGCAGAAGACGAACAAAAAGGCAAGGCAGTTGTTCAAATTATCTCATGCGCACTCCTTACTCAATCCGAACCTACAGAATTAGTTCGGCATTAAATGTGGTATTAAGGCAATGTAACAGGACGAGTGAATACTAAGTCTGTATTTTTCACTTTAAGATGACACTGATAGCATTCCTTCTCTGCTGAAACACCACCATATGGATTCTTGTTTTTTCCAAGCCAGCGAGCATAACCCCAGCCCCCGGTTTTCTTGTATTTTTTGGTATCCTTAACCATAAACTCAGTATGAATCATCTTGCCAGGCACCGTTGCGGTCTGCCAGTATTGATGGGTACTGTCTTTCCAGACAATCTTTCCAAGTATTGAGCCGTTTGGCCAAGGATTGGTTTTACCTGCATCAATCGCTCTTTTTGCTATCGGATTAGCAAGAATTAATCGTAACGTCTCATTATCGGTTCGATGTGACACTCCGATGGGTGACCATTGTTTGTAATCCTCAGGAAATGCAATGCCATTCTTTGATGGAACGACCTTGCTATCAGCAGCACTGACAGTATAGGTCAACACTGTTAGCAAAAAAACGATTACGGATCGAATAGAGTGGAACATGAATGTCTCCTTTTTAAAATGTTGGTTTGATCAATATGAGATGAATAGTGAATTGTTTAACGAGAATTTTCGAAAACATGGGCGATATTACCAGTGTTTCAGCCCATTTATTGTGAACCAGACAGCCTACTGCGAAAAAGCGGATTTTGGCCCATTTTTCCGATTAAATTCGTTCAATACAGCAAGTATTCGCCTCATTTAATCGAAACAATGGACTCAAACTGCTTTCCCTCGCTACAGCTTCTATTCTCGGACAGCCTCCTAGTAGTCTTTCAATGTGATATTGCCGGGTATAGAAAGCCGATCAATGGTCATCTGCGTTGTTGCACTCGTTTGGATTAGCCTGCTAGTCCTGCTCTCGTACGCCTAGCAGCTAACCACTTCTCAACTCCCTATACACGGCAATATCACATTGAAAGACTACTAGTTATTCAGTAATATTATAATGATAATGGCTAAGATTAATGAAACACCTTGCCAGAAAACCACTGGATCACGTTCTAGTAATGATGGTTGAGTCATATTCATAAACTCTTTATTCGGATTGCGCAAGTCAAATAGAAACGCAGATAATTCCTCGTAACGCTTCGATGGATCTGGATGTACAGCTTTGTTGAGTGCACCATCGATCCAAATTGGAATCCTGCGATCATCCTTGGCTATGGGATTATAGGTTAATTTTCTTTGTGCGACTTTTGTGGTGGATTTTGCCACCTCAGCGCCATACGGTAGCTTGCCAGTCAACATTTGATAGGTAATGATACCCAGAGAAAAAAGATCTGATTGCGACGTTCCACTTTCTCCCAGCAAATATTCCGGCGCTGTATATTGTGCTGTACCTTGTAGTTCCGCTTGTTCAATAGGTGTTGAAATTTCCACAACACCAGCTACTTTGGTTGCACCGAAATCAATAATCTTCACCGTGCCAAGACTATCGATCATGATATTGTCTGGTTTCAAATCCTGATGCAACATTTCCAAACGGTGAAAAGCACGTAAGCCTTTAGCGATTTGTTCAACAATGCCACGGACTGTTTCCAGATCAGGCTTGAGGTTATCGATCATCCACTGAGTCAGGGTCTGCCCTTCAATATATTCTGTCACAATATACATAAAGTGACGTTGTCGAGTCTGTGCAACAGGCTTCAGTACATGCACACTATTGATGCGTCGGGCAATCCATTCCTCCATCAGAAACCTTTTCAAATAAGCAGCATCACCACGCAAATCAATGGATGGTATTTTGATGATGACCTGAGTATTTTTGTCTGTTTGGGGCCGAGTTTCACTATCCAGAGCTAAATACACATGACTACGACTGCTGGCATGGATCTCTCGGATAATGTTGTATCCGTCAAAAACCTTTCCTGCGTCCAATATCGGCGGAAACGGTAACTCGGTTAACTGTTGATAAATCTCGTCAGCATCCTGGCTGGGTAATTCATCAATTCTGACAATCTGTACGGTGAGATTATCCGTACTCTCCTGACGGTATGCTGTTTCGACGATGACTTTTGCAGCCGCATCCAGATCATTTGCATGTTCATTAATCGCGCTGACCATAACCCTGGACTCGACGAATTCATAGATACCATCCGTCGCAAATAAAAAAATATCAGCCTTCTCTACTTTCAACGCCTGATAATCAATTTCAAGTCGATGATTAATGCCCATGGCACGACTAAGATAGCTTTTGTTTTTTGCAACCCAAAGGCGGTGATCCTTGGTCAATTGCTCCAGCTGAGTGACACGCAAGCGGTAGATGCGCGTATCGCCCAAGTGAAAAATATGCGCCATCGTTGACTTGATCACCATGGCACTTAACGTGCAAACGAAGCCTCGATCTTTATCCTCATGATGTTGACTTTGTTGAGTCTGTGAATAAAGCCAGGAATTAGTTGCAGTCAATACCCGCTGGGCCGACTTTTTTACAGACCAGGTTTCTGAGGTGGAAAAATAGTCTTCCAGAAAACTGGTAACAGTGGATTCACTGGCGATCTGCCCTACATCGCTACTACTGATTCCATCAG
>JAZGEP010000276.1:0-2913 GCA_036478815.1 Methylococcales bacterium | reverse complement strand
GGCAGAAAAAATAGTACCGTTAAACCAACAAGGTGTTGAAGATGCCACAGCCACTGGGGAATATGGTTATAAGGTTTTTTGGCTGGATCTGAATGATGGCAAAACTGAGCGAAGTGCTGTCACCAATAGAGTCATTGTTTCTGCTGGAACGCTTGGTACTAATGAATTGTTGATGCGTTGTCGGGACGTCTATAAAACATTGCCAAATATCAATCAAAACCTTGGTCAACATTTTTCTGGTAACGGTGATTTTCTATCGTTTGTTATTGATGGGGAAAAACCTGCCGACCCTAATTATGGTCCGGTTATTACTCAGAAAACAGATTACAATTTATTCAATGATTTCAACAGGGATCGGGCATTTATAGTGCAAGATGCCAGTTTTCCAAATTTTGCTGCCTGGTATGTCGATGGATTGAAACCCGGTCTGTCTCAGTTCTATGCCCTTTTGAGAACAGCGAAAATTTTTATTTCGCGTTTTTTTTATGGCATAAGCACTGGTCGCGTCGGTTATGCATTCAATGAATTATTAAAAGGTGATGCATCCTATACAAGTATCGTTTTGCTGTGTATGGGAATTGACAAAGCTAACGGTACAATCGAACTCGATGACAAAGGATTTCTTAATATAAAATGGCCGTACAAAGACAGTATGCCTTTGTATCAATCTATTCTTGATATGGGTAAACGCTTTAAGGAATGGGTTGATGGGAGAGCATTTGTTCCTCTACCAACCTGGCTATGGCCATTGAAAAGCAATGTAACTGTACACGCATTGGGCGGTTGTCGATTGGCTGATGATGCGTCGAATGGTGTAACCAGTGCCGATGTTAAAACCTTTGGTCAGGTTTTCGGTTATCAAGGTCTTTATGTGGCAGATGGATCTTTAATCCCAACTGCTATTGGTGCAAACCCTGCTGCTACCATTTCAGCATTGTCGGAACGTGTTGCAGAAGGAATTACTGGTATCAGCCCTGATCCAAATGGTGAGTTATAAAACACCTTTTCGGTTATTTTTTTGTCTCAATATAAATGAAAAAAGGGGAACACGTTTTCTGCTATCGTTTGTAACGCAAGCTGGATTTATACAAACATGCCTCAACGACCATGATTCAAATATTGCCACTGAACCGCCCCATATTTGCCAAAGCTGACGACACATCAAAGAATGATGTTTGCAAGTTGTTTGCAGATATAGTTAAGGAGTGAGGATTTAATAAGTTACCGAAGTTTGGCGCAGCATTTTGATTTCACAGAAGCACTCATAAAATGGGTGCATAGCATGCTACGCGACTATTTGATGAGTGCTTCTGTGGGATCACAAGGCAAGTCAAACTTCGGGAAGTTGTTAAATCCTCACTCCTAAGCTCATTCTCATGCCTCGAAACGCCAGCGGGCGATCACGTAGTTTCCCGTACAATTGATTTGTAAATTTGATAAAACTAGTCTTATTAATTGTAATATCGTAATATATCGATGTTATGATATTTTAAAGAGCGTAAAGATGTCAATCGCAACGACAAGTAAAAAACCAACACTTCTTGATCTTGAATCCTTAGAGCAAGCAGCAGCGTGTCTCAAGGTGCTTGCTCACCCGCACCGATTGCGGATTGTGCAACTGTTACTTCAGGGTCGCTATACGGTTGGTGAACTTGCTGAGAGTTGCGGCATTCCAAGTCATATGGCTTCAGAACATCTTAGATTGATGCAATATTGCGATCTGCTTTCAAGTCAGCGGGATGGTAGGCGAAACTATTACAAGATTGCAGACCCTCATTTAGAAAGCATCATGGATTGTATTCAAAATCGTTTTGAATAGTTATTTTTGAATCATAATTCCTAAGCCCGTAAGACATCTCGACAATATACAGGAGAATACAATGGCAGATAATATTTCAACAATTACCCCAAAAGAACTTGAGGATATGAGAAAAAGTGGGCAACCAGTGGAACTGATTGATGTCCGCTCACCGGTAGAGTATCGTGAGTATCATGCAACGCCCGCTCGAAATGTACCTCTGGATTCGCTTGACCCACAGACAATAATAGAATCCAGAAATGGTCCCAAAAATGCTCCGCTTTATATTATTTGCCAATCGGGGAATCGTGCAGACAAGGCGTATCACCAGTTTGAGGCCATGGGTTACACTCAAATGGTCAATGTCGAGGGTGGAACACAGGCTTGGCAGAAGGCAGGATTGCCGATTATCCGAGGTCAAAAGACAATGTCACTTGAACGACAAGTCCGAATTGCCGCTGGTTTGCTAGTGTTTACAGGAGCGACGTTGAGTTGGCTGGTTCATCCTGCTTTCATCGGTCTCCCTACTTTTGTCGGTGCTGGACTTATATTTGCTGGAATTACCGATAGCTGTGCCATGGGTATGATGTTGGCGAAAATGCCTTGGAATCAAGTATCACCGGCTGTCTGACAAATGCTAGGAGGCTGTCCAAGAATAGAAACCGTAGCGAGGGAAAGCGGTTTTGAGTCCATTGTTTTGATTAAATGAGGCGAATACTTGCTGTATTGAACGAATTTAATCGGAACAATGGGCCAAAATCCGCTTTTCCACAGTAGGCTCTCTATTCTCGGACAGCCTCCTAGGACGACAAGATCGAGTAAACTAAGGAACGTGCATGGAATCACTTGAACAATAATCCTGCGCCATTATTATTCAAGTGATTCCATGCGCGTTCCTATGTGCTTGTTTCTGCGCCTTGAAGATGAAAAAATCCTGCGCAAAATTGTTAAATTAATGATGTTCAAGTACTTAGGAGCGAGGATTTAATAACATCCGAATTTTGACTTGTCTTTTTGTCCGTCTTCCGCGTTGTAGAAACAGTTGCGTAGCTTGCTATGCGCCTATTTCTACGCCTTGAAGATGAACAAAAATCCTGCGTCAAACTTTCGTATAT
>JAZGEP010000275.1:0-14957 GCA_036478815.1 Methylococcales bacterium | reverse complement strand
CAGATTTTGGCCCATTTTTCCGATTAAATTCGTTCAATACAACAAGTATTCGCCTCATTTAATCGAAACAATGGACTCAAAACCGCTTTCCCTCGCTACGGCTTCTATTCTCGGACAGCCTCCTAGTTAACATTAATCGTAGCGGAAAAACGTTAATATCAGGTCAGATTTTTGAAAAATTGGAGCGAATAGTGAACTATTTAACGAAAATTTTGGAAATATGAACGATTTTGCCGTATTGCAACCGATGTATTCTCAACCAGACAGTCTGTTGTTTTGTTAAAAATTTCAATGTCTTGTGCTCTATGAGTGCAATATAAACACTCACAGAATTCAGGTCATATTTAATTTACCACCAATTTTCCGTTTCCGGAATAAAATGAGCCAGACCTTCCAAAATTCCAGCGCTGTAGTGGCCGTTCATCTCATGAAAATTACCGGTGGCAATATACAGTGCGTCTGTTGTATTCCCTGCTGCCGCTTGTTCCTGTGCCTGTTCTCGAACTTCGCTACTTGCATTGGCAACCAATACTGAGTGCACCGAACTGGTCAGTACTTGCAAATCGTTTCCACTGTCACCAGCAAATACAGTATCAGTGAGAGAAAAATTGTTTTGCTGCATCAAAAACTGTATGGCATGCAGTTTGGTTGCTCGTTCAGGAAGCACGTCCAGCAATCCAACTTCCGCAAGTTCATCCACGCTCCAAACAAGACTAGCAGAGACGCCCTGTTTATCAAGATGCGTCTGCATTTCATTGATTAGCTGGGAGGAATCAACATCCAGCGGAACATAATAGCTCAGTTTATAAACCGACTGTTTGGATGGTTCCTGCAGTGTCAGCTCACTGATATCTGTAAACAACTGGTGGATCTGGTCGTGGTTCAAGCCGGCCCAGTCCGGAGCAATCTCTTTACCCCAATTATTCCACGATTGCCATTGTGCGTCGGTAATTTCATAAATACTGGTCCCAACATCAGCAACAACATAGTCTGGTATTGGCAACATGTAGTCATCAATGGCTTGTTGCACCAGTGCTCGGTGACGACCAGTCACATAGGCGATGGTTACTTCAGGACGCGCTGCTAATACCGCAAAGCGCTGGGGCGCATCCACAGATTCCGGCTGGGGTCCATTCGGCAACAAAGTGCGATCCAGATCAGTGCAAAGCAGAATTTTTCGACTCATTCTGGCACACAACACTCACGAAAGAAATCATAATGGTCAATGGCTTCCAGTATGCCATGCGCATAGGGTTGTTCCGCAAAATAGATATCCTCGACCTCAACCAGATTGGACAATTCCTCCTCATGTCGATTGCCTACCACGACTGCTAGCGTATTACCACGCATCATATCTTCGTCTGCACCTGAACCGCCAGCCGCCAGAATATGTTCCAGAGGGATATCCCACTGACTGGCAAAATAGCGCAGCGCAAATCCTTTCGATGCCCGCACTGGGGTGATGTCCAGGTACTGGCCAAATGACAGAGACACATTCACAGTTTGATCCTCCTGATGCAGCAGACCGACAATATCCTCCAGACTGAGGGCTTTATCCGGGTCGATATAATAACTGATCTTGAACCGACTCTGCTCGATTTTTGGCTGCAACTTGATACCTGGCAACTCAGCTAATGTGCGGCGCACTATCTGAGGAGTCCAAAGATGATCGATATGCTTGTTCCAGGCCGTATCCCTTGTCAGGTTAGGCGCATAGTGAATCTCAGTGCCCAGACTGGTGATTAAAACATCCGGCTGAGGAATTCGGTATCGCTTGATAATTCGCAAGGCAGAATCCAGTCGTCGGCCAGTGGCTATACCAAACGTTGCACATTTGCGCTGACTACGGATGATCTTGTTGAATTCAAGCAATGAATCTGGATCGCCCAACAAGTTCTGATCAAGATCACTAAAAATAGCCCGGTCATGGTAGCGCATAGGTCGCCGTCCAATAACCGCTTTGGGAGGTTTAGCACCCTGCTCCAATATCGGACTGAGTTGTTCCAGATATTCTTTGGCGTGAGCCGGCCAGGCATAGTGCTTGCGCACTCCCTTCAGCCCATTTTTTGCCAAACGCTGCCAAGCTTTGTCATCACTCAGAACCTTAATTAAGGTTGCTGCAATCCCTTCAGTATCCAGTGGATCAATTAGAAAACCATTTTTGCAGTTACCGATAATGTCTCTTGGCCCACCATCTTCAGTCGCCACGATCGGCAAGCCACTGGCAGCCGCTTCAATAAGAGTCAGTCCGAAAGGTTCGGTTAATGCGGGATTAACAAACACTCCTTGAGAGGCAGCTGCCAGCCGGTACAAAATCGGCACTTCATCGGGTTGATGATGTTTGGGGTAAGCCACCTTGCCGTAAAGGTCGTACTGGTCGATAAGCACTAACAATTCAGTTAACAGAGTCTGCACGGCAGATTCCATTTCATGAATGTCATCCCGATTGCCTGCTACGATAATCAGATTAGCCTTTGCCTGCAAGACTTCAGATCCACCATAGGCTTCAATCAATGTGGTTATGTTCTTGCGTTCATCGGGTCGCGAGATTGCAAGGATCATGGGCTTCTCAGGCATACGCAGAAATCGACTCAGTTCTGCGGCGATAGCGCTTTCGCCCTCGGAACCGTCTGCTGGCTGAAAGTAGTCCAGATCGGTGCCAGGTGGCACCACCCGCATCAGTTCCGGCTGATAGTGATCGTAGAGACCGTATTGCTCCTCAATCTCTTGAGAAGTGCTGGTAATCACCAGCTCGGCAGAGGCCAAGGTTTCCTCTTCTGCCTGAATACGCCGCAAAATGTTGTAACGTTCCTCAATCTGAGCAGGTTTCAAGCCAGTTGCAAGCAACCTTCCGCGCTTAACCCGTCCCAACGAGTGGCCAGTATGTACCAATGGGATACCCAACTGACTGGCAAGCCGAACGCCAATATAACCCGAATCTGCATAGTGGCTGTGAATAATACTTGGGACCTGCTCTAGCTCATTCAAATAATTCAGCGCATTATCAGCAAAAGCATCCAGGTGATCCCAAAGCTGCTCTTTAGGAATATATTCTTCCGGCCCCGCATCCAGGCGGATGATCTGCACACCATTACCAAGCGATTCCAGTGGATTGGCATAATCATCGTCTATTTCCGGATCAACTACCCTGCGCGTCAGTAAATCAACCCTGGAAACCTCTGGACAAGCGCCCAATGCCACAGCCAACTCAAGCACATACTTACTCTGGCCGCCGGTATCCGCATCCCGACCCAACTCCATTTCACTGCCGCGAATTAAGCCATGAATACTGATTAGAACAATATGAATCTTTTTTTTCTGTACACTCATAATTCTCAAGCTCAGATAAAATCACTGTTTATAGTACTTCAATTACCGCTAACACCAAAATATGTTGAATATATGTTTTAGCCTACGAGCTTACCGTTGATCTCCGCTCCTGATTAAAGTCCAGACATTGCAACAGATAAATTCAAAACTTTTGTAATATCTTTTTCATTTGCAACAATGTAATCTTGCAAAAATATTCAGCGGGGCTTACAGTGCATATGGTTTCATAGATAAACTATTTTCAATACAAACAACAACAATAACTATCCATACAAGCAGTAATGAAATCCACAGGCTCAAAACAGCGCCCCCCTGGCAAACTGACATCCAAACAACTGCTTGAGATCAGTCAGGGGATTAGCCGCACATTTAGCCATCAGATTACGAGTAACATTTCGGAGCTGATGATTCTACCTGTCGATCCATACCATCTGTATGCCTACTGGCATCTTGATGATCAACAATCATCTGATGTTAACACGGATAGTAACCAAAAATTGTTATTGAAAGTTTATTGGCAAAATGACCAGGACAAAAAACAGGATCCGTCCAAATTATGCTTTAACGTCAATCTGGACTCTACCCACAGCCAACAAAAAATACGCTTACCTGTCGATGCCAGTAATTATTCGGCGGCAATTGGCACACTTGATGAGAATCAATGCTGGAACATGTTAGCCCGCTCAAATACTATTCACATTCCTGCAGCATCCGTGCAACCTAAAATCCAAAACATAGTCGCTACACCAGCAAATATTGTGCAAACTATCATTGTCGAAGACAACACAAAATCAACAGAATCAACAGAATCGACAGATAAGTCTGCATATGATGAAATACAGGTCAATGCCAAAATCAAGCAAATTTTATTCAAAAAATATGGTCTAAATAACGCTGATGTACTGTTAGCGTCTGGAGCAATCACTACGGATACTGAAACCGCCATCCACCCAGAAAATAATTATGATGAAAACCTGATTGATGCCTCGATTCTGCAAGCATTACATAAAAATAACTTGAATCCTCAGCTAACACACAAAACGCTCAATCTGAATTCACATTACGCAGCCAGCATTTTCTCTGGTCAAAACCTGTATTTCTAATCATCATGGCAACAGGATTTCTCAGCATCGTTCTGCATGCACACCTTCCTTATGTCCGACATCCTGAACACCCTGACTTTTTTGAAGAAAACTGGTTTTTTGAGGCCATTACTGAATGCTATATTCCATTACTCAACACATTGGATCGTCTACATCAAGACCAGATTGATTACCGACTAACTCTTTCCTTATCGCCTACCTTGATTTCCATGCTGTGCGATGAGTTATTGCTAACCCGTTATCTTAAACATCTTCACAAACTACTGGAACTCGCTGATAAGGAGATTGGCAGAACCCGTAAAAACCCTCACTACCAAAAACTGGCGAGGTTGTATCGGCGTTTTTTTAACAACACACTCGATAGTTTTCAACATCGATATAACGGCGACTTGTTAACCGCATTTAAACAACACCAACAAGCAGGAAATCTTGAATTAATCACCAGTGCGGCAACACATGGTTTTTTACCATTGCTGAGTACCAGTGAAAGCGCAGTGCGTAATCAAATCAATGTTGGGATTGCTACTTTCGAAAGTAAATTTGGCTGGAATCCAACAGGTTTCTGGCTGCCCGAATGCGCGTATTACCCAGGACTGGAATTGTTACTTGCTGATGCCGGTATCCAGTATTTTTTTACTGATACTCACGGTGTTATGCACGCCACTCAGCAACCAGATTACGGCATTCATGCTCCGCTTGATTGCGGTAATGGCGTTGCAGTCTTTGCCCGCGATCCGGATTCCTCACGCCAGGTGTGGAGTGCTCAAGAGGGTTATCCAGGGGATTTTGATTACCGTGAATATTACAGTGATATTGGTTTCGACCTCGATCTGGACTATATCGCCCCTTACATTCTTGATGACAAAACCCGCATCCATACCGGTATAAAATATCACCGGATCACCGGTGGCGATGCTGCAAAACAAATTTATCAACCGAGGCAGGCACTGCAAAAAGCTCAGTTACACGCCAAAGATTTTATCGATAAATGCCAAACTCAAATTGATCAGTTGAGTGAGCAGATGGATCGCCCACCAATGATCGTTGCACCCTATGATGCTGAGTTGTTCGGACACTGGTGGTTCGAGGGCCCGCATTGGTTAGAGCAGGTTTTACGGCTGATAAACCAGAAAAACAATGATGTAAAATCCGTGATTTGCAGTGATTATTTAGCTGATTATCCACATAATCAGGTTGCTACTCCATCGGCTTCGAGCTGGGGTAATCAAGGTTATTCCAGTTTCTGGATCAATGAAACCAATGACTGGATTTACCCTCATCTGCACCAGGCCGCCAGAAAAATGGAAACGCTGGCATCAGAATTTGTTAACGCTACACATCATTCGCTACTGGAAAGAGCCTTGAACCAGGCAGCTCGGTCATTACTGCTTGCTCAAGCATCAGATTGGCCGTTCATCATGAAATCCGGCACCACGATTGAATACGCTCGAAAAAGGATTACAGACCAACTTGCCAGATTTAATTATTTACATGATACTATCCATAACAACACTATAGACGAGCTGTCTCTCACTGCTCTCGAACAAATAGACAACATTTTTCCCGGCATTGATTTTCGGAACTACTGTTCTCCAGAAAATTAGCTCTTAGGAATGAGGATTTAATAACTTCCGGAAGTTTGACGTAGAATTTTGGTTTCACAGGAGTGCTGATAAAATAGGCGCATAGTGGGCTATGTAACTATTTTATTAGTGCCTCTGTGGAGCCAAAAGGCAAGTCAAAATCCGGAAGTTATTAAATCCTCGCTCCTTAGGAGCATTCAGTTGGACAATACCCAAACATTCGTACTAGCAAATGATAAACAAAACTTCCAACAAAGCGAAATCCAGTCAAACCAAGGCTACCAGCAGCGCGACAGACAAAAACGTCAATACAAAAACAACGTCGACTGGAAGCAAACAAACACCTTCAGCGGCAGCTACTAAACCAAAAGCTAGCGTGTCGAAATCAACCCGTAGCATTAAGCAATCCAAATCCACTAAAAGCAAGAACAACGCTACAGACCAAAGCAAAGCAAGCAAAACTAAACCAAAAAAAACAGCAACAGTGCAATCAAAAGCTGGGAACTCAGAAGCAAAAAAAGTGACGACCGTTAAAAACACAAAGGCTAAAGTTGCGACTAAATCAACGACTGCAGAGACAGCCAAATCAATTAGCCCAAAACCCACTGCCAAAAAAGAGTTAAAGCAAAGCCCAACCAAGCAAACTGATAAAGTCAAAATACCGCTCTATAAGGAACCTGACAAACCGTTGGCGTTGACGCCAGCGCCGGTCGAAAAAACCGACTCCATTACACCCCCGATCCCGGAACTTTCTGACACTGCGCCAGCACAAGAAGAATTACAAGCTGATAGTCAGGAATCAGTTGATCAATTCCAACCCCCTGGGCCACAACATTCACCAAAATATATCGTACAAATCACCCCGGAGCTGGCACCACTTGCCAAAGTCGGTGGATTGGCCGATGTGGTCACCGGATTGAGCCGGGAACTGGAAATGCGCGGCAACAATGTTGAAATTATCCTGCCGAAATATGACAGCATGCGTTACGACCATATCTGGGGCTTGTGTGTAACCCATGACGATCTTTGGGTTCCGTGGTATGGGGGGCATGTGCATTGCACAGTCTGGTTTGGCTTTGTCCATGATCGTAAATGCTTTTTCATCGAAGCGCATTCGCCAGAGAATTTTTTCAATCGCGGTGCCATTTACGGCTTTGATGACGATGTTTTGCGTTTTGCATTCTTCTCCAGAGCAGCACTGGAATTTATGTTAAAGTCCGGCAAGCGCCCTGACATCATCCATTGCCATGACTGGCAAACAGCTCTGGTACCGGTATTACTCTATGAGATCTATCAACACATCGGCATGACCAAGCCACGCGTGTGCTTTACCATACACAACTATAAACATCAGGGCGTTACCGGTGATTTCTTGTTGGATGCAACTGGTTTGTGTCGCCCAGACTATTATTTTCACTATGACCGCTTACTCGATAACACTATCCCACACGCGTTGAATCTAATGAAAGGCGGTGTGGTTTACTCCAACTTCATCACCACAGTATCACCCCGCTATGCTGGCGAAACCAAGGACGGTGGACAGGGCTTTGGTCTGGAACCGACTCTGCACAGACACCATTATAAGTATGGTGGCGTTGTCAACGGCATCGACTATGACACCTGGAACCCGGAAATCGATGAACACATTCCGGTGCAATACACTATTGATAATATTGATGATAAATATGCCAATAAACACGCGCTCAGACAGCGCTTGTTACTGGCTGAATGCAATAAACCAATTATTGCCTTCATTGGTCGCTTAGACCCACAAAAAGGTCTTGATCTGGTTCGACACGCGCTGTTTTATGCACTCAATAACGACGCACAATTTGTTTTGCTTGGCTCCAGTCCGGATCAGGACATCAATAATTATTTCTGGGAACTCAAACGTCATTTGAATAACAGCCCCGATTGTCATATCGAAGTCGGTTTTGATGAAGATTTGGCGCACCTGATTTATGCGGGATCTGACATGATGATAGTCCCCAGCCTGTTCGAACCATGCGGCTTGACTCAGTTGATCGCAATGAAATACGGCACCATACCTGTGGTACGTGCAGTTGGCGGTTTAGCGGATACCGTCTTCGACAAAGATAACGCACACAACAAGCCGTTACACGAGCGCAATGGTTTTGTCTTTTACGACTACGATGATCCCGGCATTGAATCTGCTTTATCACGTGCTATCAGTTGTTATTACCAGTATCCGGAGCATTTTCGCGACCTGATAGCGAACGCCATGCGTACTGATTATTCGTGGCGTCTTCCTGGTCAACATTATCTTAATATCTACGACTATATCGCTAATAACGACTAATGAGTACGTTATAGATAGCATCAGTTTGCAATTCAAATTTTCAACTATTGAGTTTGTAAGCATTCCGTATCGTTTAGGAACGTGCATGAAATAACCTGAACAATGATGGTGCAGGATTTTTGTTGCTGACGAAGCAATCTCAAGAGGCGCATAGTTGTTCTATGCAACGATTGAGATCGTCTCGTCAGGAGCAAAAAGACCAGTCAGAATGTTCAAGTTATTCCATGCGCGTTCCTTAACAAAAAAACCTTACAAATAAACACAACAATAAACAATAACGATGATTAAACTATATAACCTGTTCCCATTACTGGCAGGAGAATTCAAACAGTGGGATAGCCATATTGAACGCGCAGCTGCAATGGGTTTTGACTGGATTTTTGTCAACCCAGTACAAAAAACCGGCGCTTCAGGCAGTCTGTATTCGATTGCTGATTATTTTCAACTAAACCCGAAATTAATCAGCAAACAATCGAAAAAAACACCCAACGCACAACTACAAACAGTCATCCGTAAAGCCGAACAAAAACATGGTGTGCGCATGATGACCGATTTGGTGATCAACCACTGCGCGATAGATTCAGAATTGATCAATCAGCATCCTCAATGGTTTATGCGCGATGAGCACGGCAAAATCGAACACCCGTTTTGTCTGGAAGACGATGGCTCAAAAGTAGTCTGGTACGATCTCGCTCGCTTTGACCACGAACATACCAGTGACCCAGAAGGCTTATACCAGTTTTTTCTGAGTATACTTGAACATTTTATCGACCTGGGTTTTAAGGGGTTTCGCTGTGATGCCGCCTATCAGATTCCCAGTCAACTATGGAGCCGGTTAATCCAGGATATCAAATCCAGGCACCCGGATATCATGTTCACAGCCGAAACTCTAGGCTGTACCGAACAACAAAGCAGAGAAACTGCACAAGCCGGGTTTGACTATATCTTCAACAGCTCCAAATGGTGGGATTTCAGCAGCCCGTGGTTAATTGACCAATACCATCAATTCAGAACCAGCGTCGTGCCCTCAATCAGTTTTCCAGAGAGTCATGATACTGAGCGCTTATTTCATGAATCCGACAATAATATAGAAGCACAAAAACAGCGTTATCTCTTTGCCGCAGTATTCTCGGCTGGGGTGATGATGCCAATGGGTTATGAATTTGGCTTTAAAAAAGCGCTGAGCGTGATCGACTCATGTCCCGACGATTGGGAAACAACCGATGTCGATATAACCGATTTTATCACCCAGGTTAACGCCTTTAAATCTGAATATAAAGTGTTCCAGGAAGATGGGCCGCTTAATCTCATCAGTCACAGCGATACCCCTGTTCTATTTTTATGGAAATCGTCCAACTGCAATCAGCAAGAAGCGTTAATCGTCATCAACAAAGATCCCTGGAACAAACAGCACTTTTCCCATGACGACCTGTATCACTTCATACAATCCGACAAACCACTGAAAGATCTGTCACTGGAATACCCGCTGGATTTTGTTCCAACACCCTACGAATTCGGGCTAAACCCGGGCATGGCCAGAGTGATGGTCGCAGCATAGCAATACCTATATCACTGGCGGTAATACTCCGTGATAAGGAAAGAAACAGGCTAAAAGCAAGACTACCCAAAAAAAGTCTCAGCAAAGAAACACTTTTATTGGGCTGGGAACCAATGTGGAATCTGAAGAAACTCTAGCCTGCATTTTTCAGCAGATGATGAGATGATCGCGTAGCTATTTGGATCCACAAAGGATTTTATGAAAGAATGGATACACAGGTATATTGCTGACAAAACTATCAGTAAAAAAGCGCGTACCCTGGAGACTAAAACTTCATGTGCAGAAAATACATCAAACATTGACGATTTAGCAGAGATTGAAACCTGGTAGGTTTCCTTAAACTTTACCGGATAAATTCCAGCATCTGTCGTCTATCTATTCATTGTTTGTGTTTTACTCAATCTGGTTTAAACAAATTGTGACAACTCAGCCTGCCCTCTCAGGTACAAGAGTCAGGTGAAAGCGCGCATTTTATATGTATAAATGAGCATTTCAACGCAACTATATGGACAAAATAGTGGGTAAGCTGAGCAGTTAGGTGGTTTGACGGAATAAAGTTACCAAGATTGCGCAGGATTTTTGATTCTGACCGAACTATCTCAAGAGGCACATAGTCATTCTACGTAACGATTGAGATTGCGTTGGTCAGGAGCAAAAAGACCAGCAAGGTTGGTCACTTGGTTTCGTCAAACCACCTTACAGCAAACTTAAACGAATCTATCGCTCAATTTCAATCTCTGTACGTCGATTTTGCAAACGCCCATCAGACGTGCTGTTAGAAGCAACAGGATTATCTGAACCATGTCCGTGCGTTTCTATCTGCTGTGCACTAACACCAGCGTTAATCAACAAGTTTTTTGCTCCGAGAGCTCGTTGAGTAGACACATCTTGATTAAACTTTTCTGGCCCCGATGAATCAGCATGTCCATGCAGATGAATTTTGATAGATGGGTTTGCTCTTGCTATCTGCGTGATTGCATCAAGAATAGCTTGGTCACCTTTGCCAATCACTGACTTTGAACTATCGAAATGCAATGTTCCTGCAGGATAATGCTTACCAGCAACCAATTTTCCACTACTCAAAAGATTAACAACATCACCTTGCAATACACCTCTAGGGATCTTCATCGCCTTATTAGCATTTGCTAGCGCAGCATTTGTTGCCATATCAGCAGTTTTACCAACTGAGTTTACTGCAGAACTACCAAGTCTCGAAGCTCTATCTCCAGTCGCTTGTACAGCAGACCCAGCTGCACCAAGTGCATCAGATGCTGCGCCTGTAACTGCTTTACCACCACTAGTTACTGCGTTTCCAGCGGACTTAGTAGCATTCATTGCGCTACCAGCCAATCCAGACGCAACATCACCTGCTGACCGCGCTGCCCCAGTGGCACTTTTGGCGGTGTCAGACAGGGTATTACCAGCGGTTGTGGCAGCATTTCCAGCGGCTGTTGTAGCAGAATCTGTCATATCACCCACTGCTCCTGTTGCAGTCTTGGCAGCATCACTAATGACTCCACCAGCTGTACTTTTAGCTGAATTTAGCGCATCCCCGATTGCATCTGCAGTTTGATCAACCCCACCTGAAGTCGCATCTGGTGTAGATGACTGCCACAATTGATCATCATTTGAACAACTTCTGATGATAAAGAAAAGAACGAGCAGAATCAGTACCAGTGGGATCCAGAACCAAAGACCATTGCGTTCCTCGTCAATGTTATCGTTATTACTCATTACATACTCCTCTTATACTCTTATAGACAGTGAAGAAACATGTGCAAACCAAATAAATTGAACATCCTGTCAATTATTTTGCCATGTTCAGACACTTGCTGAATGATAGTAGTTGTGCCACCTTGATGGTGGTGTTCGGTGCGTAAAATGTTCATTATTACCTGGAAAGCCAGCGACTATGCGCATCATAACTAATTCATTTTTCCGTATAAGCAGCGTTAAATTCCCAGATAAAACCACTAAAGTCACACCACCCGAGAGTCAGATGATAACGTGAATCGATCAAAACTAAAACTCTTTTTTATGACAATCTGTTTACAGCCAGTAAGTTATAGGGTGTTTTTAATCTGTTGCTACAATTTAATCCCATTAACTAACAATGAGTTACAGAGCATTTAGAAATTTTCAAAATACGTCCATGAAATAGTATGGATAATGATCTATAAATCAATTATCTCTAACCTGCATTGCCCTCTTTGTAAGGCACAACTTAGAACGCATAGCCAGTGCTCTGTCAACATTCATATTGACGGATATAGAAAGCCGATCAATGGTCATCTGCGTTGTTACACTCGTTTGGATTAGGACTCTACAACAAGGTTTTCCAACGCAACTATCCGCACTAATTCACAGACACACCGTGCACGCACAAGATGCTAAATTTTCATGTGCGGAGAGTATAAGCAAATGAGGTATCTATCATCTGGGAACTGATCAGCCAACAGTCATTTCATTGAATGAGCGATAATATCGAGATTTGACAACGCTTGGATTGTTCAAGAATTGGATGAGTAACAACTAAGGGACGTGCATGAAATAACTAGGAGGCTGTCAGAGAATAGAAAGCCTACTGCGAAAAAGCGAATTTCGGCCCATTTTTCCGATTAAATTCGTTAAATACAGCAAGTATCCGTCTCATTTAATCGAAACAATGGACTCAAAATCGCTTTCCCTCGCTACGGCTTCTATTCTCGGATAGCCTCCTAGAGCAAACCGACGCCGAATTATTGTTCGACTTCAAGGCGCAGAAATAGGCGCATAGTGAGCTCTGTAACTGTTTCTGCAACGCAGAAGACGGATAAAAAGGCAAGCCAGTTGTTCAAGTTATTTCATGCACGTTCCTGAGAACGTTTCAAAATTGCTTTACTTTAGTAACAGCAAGTTCTTGATTTGCTTTTTTTCATCGATTAATTCATTTTCTGAAATTTTCATATACTCTCGACTGACAGCATTGATTTCTAGATCCTGAACAACTGTATAGTTTCCATTTTGACAAATAACAGGGTACGAATAAATCAAGCCTTTAGAAATACCATAATCGCCATCGCTGGGAATCGCCATACTGACCCAGTCACCATGCGGCGTTCCGTTTACCCATGTCTGCATTTGCTCAATAGCAGCATTGGCTGCAGACGCTGCGCTGGATTGGCCACGTGCCTTAATAACCTCAGCCCCTCTAAATTGTACTGTGGGAATCAAATCATCCAATACCCAGTGCTCGTTAACTAACTGATTGGCCGGTTGCCCTTTAACTTTCGCATGATAGATGTCTGGGTACTGTGTAGAGGAGTGATTACCCCAAATAGTCATGCATTTGATATCAGAGGAGAGTACGCCACATTGCTTGGCTAACATATTGATTGCCCGGTTATGATCGAGTCGGGTCATTGCTGAAAAGTTCTTACTGTCTAGTTCAGGAGCGTTTGCGATAGCCACCAAGCAGTTGGTGTTTGCTGGATTTCCTAACACTAATACTTTTACATTGCGATGTGCAACTTGATTTAACGCCTGGGCTTGTGTAACAAAGATTTGTGCATTGATTTCTAACAAATCACTACGCTGCATTCCAGCACTACGTGGACGAGCACCAATCAAAAAGACATAGTCAACGTCTCTAAATGCCTGAATTGGATCGTGCGTTGACTTGATATCGTAAAGTAATGGGTAAGCACAATCATCCAGTTCCATAACAACCCCTTGCAGATGAGGCATGGCCTGAGGAATTTCCAGTAAGTGAAGGACGACGGGTTGATCTGGACCAAATAGTTCCCCGCTGGCAATTCGAAATAACAGAGCATAGCTGATTTGTCCCGCTGCTCCAGTAACAGCGATACGTACTGGCGTTTTCATAGAGAGTGCAATCCTTTTCTGTTAGTGGACAATAATTGGGAAGTATAGAATTGTTGCAACGAAAAAATACATGCCACCACTTCCTGCAATTATTATACGCCGGCGCGAATTCTATCAAAAGCTTTTCCCTGATCAAGGTATTTTTCTACTTTTTTGTTTAGCGAGTATATTCTCGCTCCCTCATAAAATTCCTTGTGAAACCTATTCGAATTATAAGAAATGTCAAATACTATTGATCAATTACTTATAAGATTTCAAAATCACTGACCACTGCATATTGTTAGAATGACTATTGACCAAACATCGAGTGAATATACTATGAATCCAACAATTTCACTGGCTAAAAATCAGATCCAAACAATTTTTAATGCTGGAGTGTTAGCTGCTGACCCTGCTCAAGCTGTCAGGCAAGCGCTGCATATTAAGTCTGATAAACTCTATCTTGCCAGTGATCATGAAACGGGACACCGCTCGCAACGCAGTGAACCATGGTCAGCTGTACAGATCATTGCTTTCGGAAAAGCCGCTTGCGCGATGGCAAGTGTTGCTGGTGAAATCATCTCTCCATCGTTGATGTCAAGTGCTGGCATTATCGTCACCAATTACGAAAATCAAAAAAATGTTGATAGTTTTAATGTGTTTGGCGCTGGTCATCCGATACCGGATAGCCAGGGTGTTTTTGCTGCCCAACACATCGCAGTGCGCGCACAACAAGCTCAACTTGGCGAACTGGTGCTGGTACTTGTCAGTGGTGGTGGTTCTGCATTGATCCCGTATCCACCAGATAGTGTTTCCTTACAAGACAAAATCAACATAACTCAAATGTTGTTGGGCAGTGGAGCCAATATCAATGAAATTAATTGCGTCCGCAAACATATTTCTCAACTTAAAGGCGGAAAGCTGGCACAATTAACATATCCGGCAGATCTACATGCCCTGATTCTGTCTGATGTGATTAGAGATGACCTCAGCTCCATCGCCAGTGGTCCGACGATAGCTGACCCAACAACATTTACTGATGCGATTGAGATTTTAACTTCACGCAATCTCTGGAAACAGATATCTGACAATATGCGCTTACATTTACTGACTGGTCGTGATGGTTACATTGTCGAAAACCCTAAACCAGGCGATCCTGTGTTTGACCGAACCGGACAAGCACTGGTTGGCAGCAACAGCCTCAGCGTTGATGCCATGAA
>JAZGEP010000274.1:0-7581 GCA_036478815.1 Methylococcales bacterium | reverse complement strand
CTGTAGGTGCTATGCGTGATTCCAAGGTGATTCAAGTTTTTGAATTACTTGAGCTGTTTCTCTACCGTAAAGCAGCCTGTATTATTCCCGTGACTCATTCTTTCAAAAAGGTGTTAGTGAATCGAGGGATTGATGCGAATAAAATTCATGTTGTGACAAATGGCGTTGATGTTTCACGTTATTCACCTCAAATAAAAGATAAAAAACTTATTTCCAGGTTTCAGTTACAAGATAAGTTTGTTGTTGGATATATTGGCACACATGGGATGGCACATGCTTTGGAAACTATTCTGAAAGCAGCAAAATTGCTGAGTGTTAAGAACGACAATGACTCAATTCATTTTGTTTTGTTGGGTAATGGTGCAAAAAAAGTTGAACTAATGAGACTTGCTGAAGAAATGCAGCTGGATAATGTCACTTTTTTTGATTCTGTATTGAAAGATGAAGTTGTACGTTATTGGTCATTACTGGATGTATCAATTATTCATTTGAAACGAACACCTCTATTTCAATCAGTTATTCCGTCAAAATTATTTGAATCTATGGGGATGGGTATCCCTGTTTTGTGTGGTGTTGAGGGAGAGTCAGCTGAAATAGTCAACAGAGATAAGGTTGGATTAACTTTTATTCCTGAGGATGAAACTGATTTAATTAATAAGTTGACTACACTGCAAACGAATACAGATTTATATCAACAATTCAGTAATAATTGTTTAGCGATGGCACATGTGTATGATCGCACTGAATTGGCTAACAAGATGTTGAATGTTTTGGAAAGTATTAATGCCGAAAATCTAACTAATCATCGACTCAAAAAAAAAATAGTCGAAATTGACGAAAGATTGAAAGTTAATCTCAAATAATATTTACGCATCTTATGATGTAATCATTCGTTTAGTATTTTTTCACAGTGCTTGAATCAATTTGCTGTGAGCTGAATGGTTAGCAACGTACATTACAATACTTGCACAATGACTTGTCTTTTTATCCGTCTTCTGAAATCAGCAACAGCATCGTGCAATCTGCGCCTTTTGCTGCGTATTGAGGCTGAACAAAAAATTTTGGGCAAGTAATACAAGTTATTTCATTCATGCATGTATCTGTCATTGCAAAATAATTGCTTGCAAGACAACATCAGCATTATTGTAATCAAGCACTATTGAGCGATAGTTTCCATAGCCTTGCCAAATCAGGCTTGGAAAGCCTTGAGCACCGATCGTTCTACTTTTGGCGATTTCCTGCTCTAGTTGTTGTAGGGTTTGCTGTGAATTCAGATCGATTTGAAATTGCTTGAGATCCAGCTTTAATGTTGCTGCCTGTCTACATAAAATGTCAGCGTCTGATGGATTTTTGGCATTCAGGTAATAGGCTTGCTGAATCGCCAATATCATCGCTTCTTCATATTGGTGACCTTGGGCTCGGGCTGCGATTACAGCTCTGCACGCTGGATAAGTTGAGCGTCTTGGCTGGTAGGTTTCCCAGAAATCGAAGTTGAATTGGGTGCCTGGGACATCTTTTTGGATACGCTGCCAGGTTTGGCGGATGGTTTTTTGTAAAGCTTCCGGCATGGGTTGATCTGTGTCGACGGCCAGTCCGCCGAGTAAGTATTTTATCTCAATGTGCTGTGGCAGTTGTTGCCGAACTTGTTTGCCACACTGGACGAAAAGCCCAGCACCAACTGCACATCGGGTCATGGATATAATAAAGCGTTGATCTCACTTGCCTTTCCTTGGTTGAATGTAACTCAGTTTATCCTCTAGTTTGCCCAATCGCTGTCTGAATGTGCTCATTTATACCTATAAACTCCGCGCTTTCGCCTTGCTCTTGAACAAACTAGATTGTAATTTGAAGAGCTACGAATTACGCTGAGTAGATATGGTTAGATTAGATTTTACTGATAACTTGAGACGCTATTTCAGTTAATAATTTTTGAATCGGTGCAGGCATTGCCGGGTGTGAATTGCCGATCTGAAACCAGCCTGAGCGATTTGCTTCACTGACTATTAAACATTGCTCTGATATTGCCAGTACTGGTTGAAAATGCAGATGAAAATGCGAGAATGTATGTTTTCGTACAGATAGCCATTGCAACGCTGTTTCATCGACCTGTCTTTGGTTAAACCATTGAATAACGCTGTCTCGATCTGAGTCTTCCGGTAAACTCCATAGCCCTCCCCAAATTCCGGTTGGCGGTCTTTTTTGCAAATAGACACCTGATTGTGGATTAATTAATACAGGCATCAAACAGTGTTTGATCGGGATTTTCTGTTGACTGCGTGGTGTTGGTAATTCGGCGACAATATTTGTTTGGAGTGCGATACAACCTGTAGCAACAGGACATTCATTACATTGTGGTTTGTAGCGAGTACAGAGTGTTGCTCCTAAATCCATGATTGCCTGTGTGTATTCGGCAACTCTATGAGTGGGTGTCAGCCTTTCACTTAATTGCCATAAGGTTTTGCTGATTGAGGTTTGCCCTGGCCAACCTTGAATTCCGTAGAATCTAGCCAGTACTCGTTTGACATTTCCATCGAGGATGGCTTGTCGCTGTGAAAAAGCCATACTGAGAATCGCCGCAGCGGTTGAGCGACCAATGCCAGGCAGTTGGCAAAGCGTTTCCAGCTTAGCAGGAAGGCATGCATGATGTTCTATGGCGACTATTTGTGCGGCTTTATGCAGATTGCGTGCTCTAGCGTAATAGCCCAGCCCAGCCCAGTGTTCCAGCACTCTATCCAGCGGAGCTGAAGCCAGTATTTTAATGTTTGGAAAACTCCCCATGAAACGCTGAAAATAGGGGATAACCACGCTAACTTGAGTTTGCTGTAACATGATTTCAGAAACCCAAATCGCATACGCGTCTGGCTGTTTTGATTGCCAGGGTAAATCTTTTCTTCCATGGCAATCAAACCAATTGAGTAAGCGTTGTTGAAATATTTTCGGGGTCAAATCCTGGCACCACAGAACATAGCTGCCGAAACAACAATCAATTGGATCATTTCTGTTCAGTCAGCCAGAATTAAAATAATCCTTTGAGTAGTTCACCGGCTCCTTTTTTGAGGCTTTTGCCTGATTCACCCCCGAGTTTTTTATTGATTTTATCCATTACTTTTCCCTTGTTTTTATCGATAACAGCTTTGGCTTTTCCTTTAGCTTGTTTGCCAACTTTGGTTTTGAATACTTCTTGCATCGCTGCTTTGGTATCCAGCTCATAACGAATCTTATCCAAGGTGCCGGTGATTAATAGTGGAATGGGAATACCCGTTAAGTCTGTCGGTGTATTACCACCTTGCCCTTTTAAGGTATCGACCAGTTTTACTCGGGTTCGATATTCAAGTTTTTTGGTATTGAGATCAAGAGTGCCTTGCCCTAATATGCGCAACAGTGGCGATTTTAACTCCAGCTTTTCTGTGGTCACGATTCCATTATTCACTTTAGAAACCATGTTGAGTTCTGAAAAATCAGTTTTGTTGACAGCTTCTGTATCAACAGCCTGGCCTTTTAAGGTTGAGATTCCATCTCGAATCATTTTTGGAATATTGACACCATAGATTGCGCCATCCAAAAAATTTGCGGTCACCTCTCCATTCAAGGTTGCGAGAATAGCCTGCTCAGTCGCTCCTTGCGATGTTAAATTTGTAGTCATGTTGGCAGTTCCAGAAATATAGGTTTTGTCCATTAACTCTTTTAGCAATGGTTCAATGGCTATTTTTGCTACACGATTGGTGATTTTCAGTGTTGGTTGTTGTTTTCTGGCATCAACTACCAACTCTGTACTGATGTTTCCAGCATAAAATTGACCGATGGATGGTCGTGCATCGACTAGTCCATCCTTGCTTTTGAGAGAAAACTTAACATCTTTAGCTTTTAAACCATTCACCAACATTTCACCAATTTTCAGCACACCATTGATATTGAGCTTGCGAATGGTTTCAACCGGTATTAATTCTGCACCGCTGGAAGTAGCTGCATTGTTTGGATCTTCTGTGCTGGCAGCGTCAGTGCTTTTTTCAGTTGCAACTGTCTGAGGGGTGTTTTGCTGATCTTGCTGTGGCTGTTTTGATTTCGGTGGCAGGTACCGATCGACATCAATCTTATCCAAAATCAAATTGAATGCAATTGCTTGAGATTCAAAATCGTTGATTGCTACTTGGCCTTTTAGTTGACTGTCATCCAGCAGGATTTTCAGATTAGTCAATCGTGCTGCCTGTTGACTCACAGAGACATCACTGTTAAAAGCAAGTTTGGTTAATGCCTTCGCATCCTGCATTTTTGGCAGTGTAATCCCAAGATCACTAGCAAGCTTTCTGGCATTTAATTGCACAAGCATCAAGTTTCCCTTAAATTCTGGAGCATCAACAATCTTGCTGCCTGTTAGTTGTCCTTTCACGGTCAGATTAGCCGCATTCAATTGGATATCTGAGAGTGATAACACTTGGCTTGCCAGATCCCCGCTAATTTTTGTAGTTAGCCGAGCATCCATTTTGCCACCTGGAAATTGTTCGCCTTCAGCATGGGCATTCAAGCTAAGCTGGCCCAAATCAAATTTCTCCTGATTAGAAATGGAAATACTAGGCAACTGGAGACTGGCATTGAATTTTTCTGGTAACTCTCCACCACCACCATTGATATCAAGCGTTATCCCGGTCGGCAAGTGAGCTGTCAGCGTATTAATATCAAGCTGGATTTCTGAGCTGTTGAGGGCAATATCAACCACACCTTGTTTGACTGCTTCACCTTCAAGATGGGCATTAAGTTTGAGTGCGCCCAAATCAAACTGGGTAAACTGTTTGCTAATCGATGCTTTGGGTAATTGCAAACTGGTATTAAATGCTGCGGGTAATTGTCCGCCAGCGCCAGTGACCCTGAGCTGCAAACCTGAGGGGAATTGAATCGACATGGTGTTTTTGTCAACGATGATTGCAGCACTACTCAGATCAATAGTTACCTTACCTTGTTGCACCACACTGCCTTCAATATCTGTATTGAGCTGCAACTTATCAACCGTAAACAAATCCATTGCCTCATTCAGCGTCAACTCACCTGAGACTTTCATGGTATCTTGCAACTGAGGATGACTGATGTTAGCGATGAAATCAGCATCAAAAGGAATGGGATTATCAAAGCTGACTTCATCCACATTTAGATTCAGCTGATCAATAACAACTTTTTGCGGCGCAGTTTGATCGTCAAAACTAATATGCGCATCTTTCAGAGAGATGCCTCCGACAGAAAGCGCAGACAATGCGAAATCACCTTGCTCTGATTTTTTCGCTGCATCTGTTGCAGGGGAGGTTGGCTCGGCCTGTGCTTTATCTGGTTCCACGGATTGTTGACCATCTTTATCTTTACTGCCAGCAAGTGTTTCCCAGTTTGCGTTACCATCTGACAGTATGACCAGATTGAGCTTCAATCCATCAAGCGTCACACGATCTACTTCTATTTGCTTGGAAAGTAACGGTAATAGTTTTACCTTCACATCGGCACTGTTAATCGCAAGCAACTCCTGCTTGCCAAATACCGGCAACTCTTTTAACTCGACTTTACCAAGTGAAATTCCAATCCAGGGAAACACTGAAAGTTTGATGTCACCATCAATCACAATGTCTCGCCCCGTCTTTTCTTTTACCAAGTTAACAATTTGTGGCTTAAAATCGTTAGGATCAACAAAACGTGGCACCAGAATCACTGCGGCAACAATTAGAATGACTAACAAACCAAAAAAATACAGAAAATAACGAACTAGTTTTCCCATGACCCTGATACCTTATTGATGTGTCCAAAAAGAAATGCAATTATAAAACTAAAATAAGCACAGTTATTGCTTTGTTTAAAAAGGAATATTATGTATGTAAAGCAGAATGACAGCATACTACAGACTGCAATTAGACAATGTTAAAGATTAAGAATTTCTAGAAAACACGATGCCATTAACCCTATTTCTCAGCATTTATTGAGATGATCGTGTAGTGAGCAACGCACATGAAATGACTTTAACTATTGATGTATCTTTTTGTTTGTCTTCCGTGTTACTGAAACAGTTACATAGGAACGTGCATGGAATAACTTGAACAATGATGACGTAGGATTGTTGTTTCTGACCAAACGATCTCAAGAGGAACATAGTTGTTCTACGCGACGATTGAGATCGTTTGGTCAGGAGCAAAAAGACAAGTCAGAATGTTCAAGTTATTTCATGCACGTTCCATAGCTTACAACACGCCTGTTTCTGCGCCTTGAATACAATCAAAAATCTTACGCTGATTGTTCAAGCTATTTCATGTGTGTTCCTTTACATGGAATCACAAGGAATGTAAAAGAGTGGAATACAGTGTATTTCTGATGGAATAATATTTCTTGAGGATTCTAAAGAGGTAGGGAGGGCTAATTAGACTGGTGAGTAATGCAGTGTAAGTGTTTGTTGACAAAAGAACGCTTTGTGTAGCCAGTCTATCGTTGGCTGCAACTATTTGATTAATTAGAGCTAAATCTTGCAGGTTTTTGTGCATATAGCATATAGAGTGCAAGCTGAGTGGTTACACTGAAATTTTAAATTTTATCTTAATATCAATAGGTTGTGATCAATACATGCAAGTGTTTACAAGATTTAAGCGTTATAACAACAATAAATTCTCATAACAACAGGCTATAATGAGCCGACAGCGCAGTAGGCTTAAATACCTTCTGCATACCACATTTCGGAGCCTAGTGGATACGCTTTTTCGTAGATAGCAGTGTTGGGAAACCTTGTTGTAGAATGACTATTGCAAGGTTTCTCGCCTTGCTCTCCATGAAAAATCACCCATTCTGAATACTGAAATTTGATATGAGAAAGTATACTCGGCATCGTTAACAATGATGAAATATAGGCTGGTATTTTTTCAAGAGCAGAGCAATGGCGCAGTGTCGTCAAGACTACTATTGGAAAAGGGCGGGCTAGCATCATTGCTAATAAAGATGTTAGGCATCGCTATTCAAAAACTTGTCAGGCCGCTGTTTGCTTCAAAATAACTCAAATAACTAGTCATCGTGGAGGAAAGAAAATGGCAGGATTATTAATCCCTTTGGGTCTATCATTTGTTGTGGCGTACTGGTTTTATATCACCGTAAAACGCGCAGAGTTAAAAGAAAATGAGCCGTGGCTATGGGCTTTTTTGGGTGGACTCAGCTTTTATGCAGCAGCAAAATTATCGATGTTTCTGGCATCCCAAATATTTATGATTACTGTGATTACAGGCGAAGAACCTGATATGCCCAGGTTTCTTATTATTGGACTGGGATGTGCAATTGGATTTGTTTTTTCTATTTTTGTTCACGCCAAGTACTTGCCGTTAAAGAACAAAGAATAATTGTTCAACTTATTCCATGCACGCTTGTAAGGATCAATAGATAGTTGATATTGTATCTTGATAGTGAAAAGACTAAAAAGGCCCCCGATTTGGGGCCTTTTTAGTTGCTTAGGAGCGAGGATTTAATAATATACGAAAGTTTGACGCAGGATTTTTGTTCGTCTTCAAGGCGTAGAAATAGGCGCATAGCAAGCTACGCAACTGTTTCTACAACGCGGAAGACGGACAAAAAGAC
>JAZGEP010000273.1:0-2598 GCA_036478815.1 Methylococcales bacterium | reverse complement strand
GGGCATACCATCGCTGATATTTAATCGTTGCCCATGCGGAACGCAATTTTCCTCTAATAAATGACAAGTAATATCAACAATGTCATCGCAATGAATCAGGTTGACTATTTTTTGAAGCGAGGGAATCAGACCTTTGCGCAACCAATTGACCGGTTGTCTTTCTGGACCATAAATTCCGCTTAGAACCAATATTGCCGCATCATGTTTTCGCAGGTATTCTTCACCCGCAACACGTGGCTTGGCGTAACTGAGTGAATTTTCTTCGGTGACCAGATTGTTATTGCCAGATGATTGATAACAGGAAGTGCTTGCATACACCAACAGGTTTTCGCAGTTTTTCAGTCTGCTCTGATAAAACTCTTCTACCAGATCTAATGGTGTAGCAGCAAATGTCCAGATGATTGTTGCGGCAGCAGGAAGATTTTTCCAACTGTCGCGATCATTCAGATTAAAATAAATTCCAGCGTTGCTATTTGCTTTTTCCGGTGAACTACTGGTGAACAATGTATGTGGTATCCGGGATGCCAATGCTCTGCCAACATAGCCATGACCCAGAATCAGGGTTTCTTGCATCTCAAGGAAAGTTTATTAATCGGGAATCTCAGCGCTACGATGTGTTGTAAAAATTTGTTGAAGAGCCCAATTAAGTACATTCAGACACTCACTAAAATAGGCATCTGCACTTTATTAAGTGCCTTCAACGAATTTTAAGCATAACATTCCCGATTTCGGCCTATTGTTAAGTTAACAGTTCCAAGACGACGACCAACACAACAGTTAACGCAAGTCCCATATGAATCACGCCATTAACACTTTTCATTGGCCCCAGTCCCCATTTATTTTTTACTGCGTTAAATTCAATGGCTCCGATGATGATCAGCGATAACAACAAGGCTATCAAATTAAATGCATGAGGAAAATGCGAAGACGCACCCATAAAAAACAACATGGGAATTGAAAACAATGTATTGGTTCGAGATGCCAAGCCAGCTTTTACTTGACCGTCAGCAATTTCAGCTGGAGGAGCATCACCGGCCGCTGCAGAGGTTGCCCATTCAATTAACTTCTTCTGATTTGGCCAGATAATCAGCCAGACATTGGCAAACATTAATGTTCCCATCAAAGCACCAATATAGATGTCAATGCTTAAACCCGAACCACGCGCGCCCATAATTGCGACACCTGTGAGAAAGGTAAGCATTGCTGCCCAGCGAAACCACCAGATAGCTTTGGGGACTAAATGTTGCAGTACATCCTGCTTTGCATCAGCTGTTGAAACTTTAAAATATTCAGACTGGATGAAATTGAAATAATACAATAGCCCAATCCAGGTAATTCCTGCCAGGAAATGTCCCCAACGTAGCAGCATTTCTATGCCTGCTGGTGTAGTAATGATATCCATGAATCCTCTCCTCCTGATATTAATCTAATTGTAACTACTCAGTTTACCCTCTATTTTGTCCAATAGTTGCGTTGAAAGTGCTCATTTACA
Source organism: Methylococcales bacterium (assembly GCA_036478815.1). Taxonomy (GTDB): domain Bacteria; phylum Pseudomonadota; class Gammaproteobacteria; order Methylococcales; family DRLZ01; genus DRLZ01. The sequence goes on along the minus strand of JAZGEP010000273.1, from coordinate 1,106 downwards.
CCTGTAAACTCCGCGCTTTCGCCTTACTCTTGAACAAAATAGAGGGCAATCTGAGCAGTTACATCTAATAATCAATGAACCTGAAATGTCAATCTAAGACTGAGCAGATTTTTTGGAATATTGACATTTGTTAAGGTACGTACACGAAATAACTTGAATAACGAACGATTTTTGTTTGTATTCAAAGGCCAGAAACAGGTATATAGCACCCTATACAATTGTTTCTGTAATGTAGAAGACAGACAAAAAGACAAGTTGGTTGTTCAAATTATTGCATGCAGGTTCCTAAGTTCACCTTCGCATAGTGCGATAGTCAACTGTCTATTGTCAAGTTTGTCTGTAACAACAAGAATTTAATGAACTTCACTATCCCGTATTTCTCACCAGATAGTGAGAAATACGGGATAGTGAAGTTCATTAACTGGAGAGTAATACGAGCTAGGGTTTAATCACTTCCAGATTTTGATTTGCCTTTTGACTCCACAGAAGCACTAATAGATAGTTACACTAATAACACGCGTTGAGGATGTTGAGATTGTTGATTAAAAAATCGACCGTCTGTTATTTAATGCGCATCCCAGGAACAGCACCTTCATCCGGTTCTAGCAGAAAAATATCAGCGCCTCCCGGCCCAGCTGCCAACACCATGCCTTCCGAAACTCCGAAACGCATTTTGCGAGGCTTTAGGTTGGCAACCATGACTGTTAAGCTGCCTTCCAAGTCTTCTGGTGCATAAGCACTTTTGACTCCAGCAAACACCTGGCGGGTTTCGCCACCTAAATCAAGTGTCAGTTTTAATAGTTTTTTGGTTCCTTTGACATTTTCTGCCTTAATAATCTTTACAACGCGTAAATCAACTTTTGTAAAATCGTTATAGTCGATGGTTTGAGCGATTGAATCATCCAGTTCTGATAAAGACGTTGGTGCTGCAGGCTCAGTTTGAATATTCTGCTCTGCAACACTTTCTTGCTGAGGCTCCTTGTCTTCTTGAGTCACTGTTTTCTGAATACCCATCATTGCATCAATATCATCTTTATTGACACGCATCATTAATGGTTTAAAGTTGTTAATCTCATGGTTGGTTAATGGTTCTACACCGGAAGGCC
>JAZGEP010000272.1:0-2811 GCA_036478815.1 Methylococcales bacterium | reverse complement strand
GGTGGTTTGACGGAATAAAGTTACCAAGATTGCGCAGGATTTTTGATTCTGACCGAACCATCTCAAAAGGCGCATAGTCATTCTACGCAACGATTGAGATTGCGTTGGTCAGGAGCAAAAAGACAAGTAAGATTGGTAACTTTATTTCGTCAAACCACCTTAAGTGTAGTCGACCAATAAGGAAAGACAGAAATTTGGAACAACAAATCGAACATAATCAACCATCATCAATTGCTAAATTACTCAATGAAACCAACCGACTCAGTACTATATTGGATTTAATCCGTTGGGGTGCCAGTCGCTTTCAAGTAGAAAACCTTAGCTTCGGTCATGGAACCAACAACGCACTTGATGAAGCAGCTGCTTTGGTACTCTATGCATTACACTTACCTTACAATATACCAGACTGTTATTTAGATGCGACGTTAACTGACCTGGAACGTGTCACAGTGTTAACACTGTTATGTAAACGCATTCAGGAACGAAAACCAGCGGCCTATTTGACTAATGAAGCCTTGTTTGCAGGTCTGACCTTTTATGTCGATGAACGCACCCTGGTGCCGCGCTCACCTATCGCGGAACTGATTGAAAATGGTTTTTCACCGTGGTGTGACAACAGTGTGCAACGCATTCTCGATATTGGCACCGGCAGTGGTTGTATTGCAATCGCTTGCGCATATCAGTTCCCTTATGCCCAAGTTGATGCAATTGATACTTCGCTCGATGCATTAGCAGTCGCCAAAATCAACGTTGCTTCACATGAGCTTGAAGATCGCGTGAACTTGCTTGAATCAAATCTGTTTGCTGAACTAGATACACAAAAATATGACTTGATTATCAGCAATCCACCTTATGTCAGCGATTCTGAATGGCGTAGTTTACCAGACGAGTACTTAGCGGAGCCTAAGCAGGGTTTTCATGGCGGAGAATCAGGTCTGGACATTGTCCAACGTATTCTCAACCAAGCTGGAGACCACTTAACTCAACAAGGAATCTTGGTAGTAGAAGTTGGACGTTCAGCGGAAATATTGCAGAATACTTATCCCAACGTGGCATTTTTATGGCTAGATTTTGAGCGGGGTGGAGATGGTGTATTTTTGCTGACGATAGAACAATTGATCGAATATAAACCACTGTTTCAAGTCAACGTAGGGTCTGCAAATGAATAAGTCATCATTTTTTTGCGCCCAGATTGAGGCTAGGAGGCTGGGATGCAAAAACGGTGACTTAACTTCATTTATGACCCTTACATTAACAGATTGTAATTGTTCGGCGTAATCTGTAACTGCTCAGATCTCCCTCTCATCGACAAGAGCAAAGCGAAAGCACATTTTATGGATATCAATGAGCACTGTTCAGACAGCGATTGGGAATAAGAGAGAATAAGCAAGTTACAACAGTTCTAACGATGAGACAACCTCCGAACAGACTATTTAACATTGTTTTTACAGGATCAACATGTCAGGAAACAGCATAGGGAAATTATTTACTGTCACCAGCTTTGGAGAAAGCCATGGCCCTGCAATCGGTTGTATTGTTGATGGTTGCCCACCTGGATTAGAACTCTCTGAACAAGACTTGCAGGCTGATCTTGATCGACGAAAACCCGGAACTTCACGCCATACCACACAACGACGTGAAGCAGATCAAGTGAAAATACTCTCTGGTGTGTTTGAAGGAAAAACCACTGGTTCACCGATTGGTCTGGTCATAGACAACACTGATCAACGTTCCAAGGATTATTCTGAGATTGCCAACAGTTTTCGACCCGGACATGCTGATTACACCTATCACCAGAAATATGGTTTTCGCGATTACCGCGGTGGTGGACGTTCCTCAGCCCGTGAAACTGCAATGCGTGTTGCTGCAGGTGGTATTGCTAAAAAATACCTACATCAACAAACCAGTATTGAAATCAATGGATATTTATCACAACTTGGTCCAATTAAGCTTGCTCTCAAAGACTGGGATTCAGTCGCGAACAATCCGTTTTTTTGTGCCGAACCTGAAAAAATAGCTGAACTAGAAACCTATATGGACGCACTACGCAAAGAAGGCAATTCGGTTGGCGCTGAAGTAACAGTCATCGCAACGAGTATCCCAACAGGATTAGGTGAACCTGTTTTTGATCGACTCGATGCTGAACTTGCTCATGCACTGATGAGTATTAATGCAGTAAAAGGTATCGAAATTGGTGATGGATTTGATTGTGTCGCTGCTAAAGGCACTGAATTTCGCGACGAAATGACACCAGAGGGATTCTGCAGCAATCATGCTGGTGGTATTTTAGGTGGCATTTCCAGTGGCCAGGATATTGTCGCTAAAATAGCATTGAAACCGACATCCAGTTTACGCATTCCTGGACGATCTATCAACACGAGTGGTGAGCCAATTGAAGTCATTACCAAAGGTCGCCATGACCCTTGTGTTGGAATACGAGCAACGCCAATTGCTGAAGCCATGGTTGCAATCGTGTTAATGGATCATTATTTACGCCAGCGTGCACAAAATCAAGAGGTCAATTCCGGTCTTGCAGCAATATCAGCAAGTGTGTGATTTGCAGAACCCATACTTCAAAGGCAAACTTTCATACCCAGTGCAATTAATTCCTTACTTAGGCAACTGGAAAAAAATAACCCACCCACCTTACTTGCCTTTTTGTCCGTCTTCGATCTTATTGCTTTGGTTACATAGCTTGCTATGTGCTCTACGCAACAAGATCGAAGACAAACAAAAATTCTTTGCAATATGGGTGGGTTATTAATTTCCAGTTGCCTTATGAGAAACCCCCAAGCGTATAAATCTTAAGGG
>JAZGEP010000271.1:0-10828 GCA_036478815.1 Methylococcales bacterium | reverse complement strand
CCCGCAACCTCAAGACATTTTCCGCTATGAACAGATTGAACCGTTGTCGTGAAATCTGCTTTAGCTATTGAGCTATAGCAGAATAACAATGCCAAAATGAAAAAATAATGGTGATAAGTTTGGCTTGAATTGAGTTGAAAAAGTAACTCTTTTTTTACACTAAACGTATATTTTTTTTTAGTATTCATGGCTTACCTCGCGGCGATTGTTTTCTGACTTTTATAAATGACTAATCTTTCTATGTGCTCCTTAAGGAGATATAAAATCAAGTCTATACAAGCAAGAATTGTACTCAAACACTGAGCCAATGGCAATATTTTAAGACAGCTGGGCTTAACAATTAAATAAATAGGTAATCATTTACAGATATTTCAGGATTGTGAAAACAACAATTACTATGAGAAATGACACTTTTGTAATCCTATGTGCAGGTACAATACTTCTCATAGAATCTGAAAATAATTTTATCTGCATTAACTTGACAGATGCTTGGTTATTGAATGGATAAGACCATTAACGCTACATTTTTGCGTCTTTGTGTGCTGAGTTTTAACTGTGGTGAATGATTTGAATTAATTGTTCAGGACTTTTCCATTGTTCTCCACAAACATAACGCGGAATTAACCATTGGTTTGTTTGTGAATGGACAGTCTCTGGTTCTGTGGTAAATGCTGCTTTTATATGGTGTTCATACTGGAAGTCTGGAAAATACTCATTTGCAATATATTCACTGTATTGCCCCCAGGGATAAGCATATAAGAGGCTTTTTCTTTCAATTAACCCGTGTATAAATTCTGATGCCTGACGAACTTCCTGATCACATTCATCATAACTGTCGATGACGCCAAAACTACCAGTGATTCCATCCTTCTGAGCGGTTATTTCACAATCTGGATGATTATGATCCAAGGAATGATTTTCAATTGATAAGAATGGCGTTTTTTCTGCATCAATCCACCAGTCATCGCTCAATAACGGATGACCCGACAATGCTTTTTCCTGGATGTTTTCTCTGGCTTGCCTGGACGCAATCACGAAACTGCTGGCATGAACATTGGGCTGCTGTTTTGGGTGATTCAGGGAAAATTGTTTGAGGATGTTAAAAAAACTTTTTTGTAATCCATGCTCCGGATGAACCCAATCGTGAAAATCCAGACTAACGCCATCGTCGAAGGTCAATACAACATAGTACTCGGTCTGATCCAGATCCCTGCGACCTGCAAGCCAGTCAACAAGCCAGTTTGCCGGGATAATCTGATAGCCAAGACGATTGATTGTTTCGAGGTCGTGAGACAGGGCAGTGTGGTCGTTATTGTGATAATCATTCCCTGCAATATTGGCAGAGTGGTATGCCAGTACAGGTATTTTTAGCATTTCTGCAATGACTTGTCGATTACCAGGATTAATCTGTTAAAACTCATACTGATGAGTATTCCCTTGCGTTTAAATCATGCAACTGCAGTTATGAAGTAACTATTAAGCGCGTAATGTGTAACTGCTCAGATTGAGCAGTTGCGTTATGAATATGAGCATTTACCCCAGATAGCTTCGTTATCTTTCCATAAGCCGACCAAGTATCTGCGATACAGCTCTGCTTCCGGTGCATCTCCGAGTTGATCGATATAATCCATCATTTGTTGTGCCGTAATTTCATTGAATGACACTTGCATGGTTTTTTCAAACAGCGTTGAAAATATGTTGGAATAGACGAATTCTGATTGATGATTATCAAGTCGATTTCCAAGTTCGGTTTGACTGGCCGCATTCAGTTGGTTGCTGGCAATTACTTGTATCCAGACAGAATCTGAATATTCTCTGATCACTTCAAAACCCGCTTTTTCAACATATAAGCAAAATTCTTCTGGTGTGCAGAATTGATTGCGAGCGACATCTTTGCGTTGAGAATGATCCATATTGACCCAGTTGTCAGCTTCGTATTGCCAGCGTTTCCAGCCGATTGGATGGCTTAAATTCCAGGTTTCCACGAAAATAGTGCCGCCTGGTTTTACAACACGTCGCAGTTCGCGCAGGTAGTTGAATAAGTCTTCTTTATCGAGATGGCAGAATACTGCAATAGAATAGGCTTTATCGATTGAAGCGTCTTCCAGGACTGATAAATTATTACTGGGTAGTGTGTGGAACGAGACATTCTCCAGTGATTGTAAGCGCTGTTGAGCACCATTAATCATATTCTCCGAAATATCAGCTCCAATCCATTGTTTGCAATCGGCAGCTAACTCTTTGCCAATGCGACCGATGCCGCAGCCCAGTTCCAAAACAATATCTGCTTGTGTAATATCTAATGCGGCTTTTACTTGTGCTGCTGTCCATTGACCATTACTGACTAGTGTCTCCTCTGTTGCACTACCATCAACAGCGATTGCACCAGATTGTAATGAAGTGACGCGCTGATCCCAGCTGCTTTTATAGCTGTTTAGTTCCATTTTGGTATAGAATTCCTGTGATTGATGCGGCGGTAAGACGTGCTATTTGTTTGTGTATTGAACTGATAGTACGGGATCAGTTTTTGTGTGTTTTCTTGATAAATTAAGAATTCTGTGAGGTAGAAGGCTGTTCGAGAATAAAGAACCTACTGCGGAAAAGCGGATTTTGACCCATGTTTGCGATTAAATTCGTTAAATACAGCAAGTATCGCCTTCTGAATGTATATCAATCCAGCACTAGATTTAGATAAACAGGTTGTTTTTGCTCTGGGCGTAAAGCACTACACGTCTCAATAAATCAAAACATGAAAATCACAGATCATTAAGAAAATGATCTGTGAAAGAGTTATAAAAATGCCTATTGCAGTAACCTAAGAGCTCTGCACTGTATTCCCGTTTTGACTATGGTTCTCGCTTTTCTGAGTTTCATCAGGAAGAACAATATTCAACTCAAGAATCTCTTCATGCTCATTTTGCTCAAGCGTTACTTTTAGGTCATCTGGGTTGATATTGACGTATTTACTGATGACTGCGAGCAGCTCTTTTTGTAACTTTGGCAGATAAGATGGCGACGTTCTGCGTTGTGCATGTTCATGGGCAACCAGAATTTGCAAACGTTCTTTTGCAACGGATGCACTGCTGGCTCGGCGGGTACGGAAAAATTTGAGTAAGCTCATGTTTCACTAGCCTCCAAACAGCCTTCCCAGAAAACCTTTCTGGTTAATAAAGCGTTGCGGAATATCCTCACCTAAATATCGACCAACAACATCCTTGTAGGCTTTAGCGGCATCAGTTTTTTCCTGTAGTATTACCGGTTCTCCTGAGTTTGATGCGTTCAATATATCTTGTGATTCTGGAATAACACCCAGAAGATCCATTGACAGAATCTCTTGTACATCTTCCACACTCAACATATCACCACGTTTGACACGCGATGGATCATAGCGAGTCAGTAGTAAATACTCGGTGACAGGTTCGTCATTCTGTTCTGCTCGACGCGATTTACTTGCCATAATCCCCAGCATCCTATCGGAATCACGCACTGAGGATACTTCTGGATTAGTGACAATAATTGCATCATCGGCAAAATACATTGCAAGCATTGCACCTTTTTCGATACCTGCCGGGGAATCACAAACGATGTAATCGTAATCTTTACTCAGTTCATCAATAACTTTACCAATGCCTTCCTGGCTCAATGCATCTTTGTCTCGTGTCTGAGAGGCGGGAAGTATATACAAGTTATCGCAGCGCTTGTCACGAATAAGCGCTTGGTTAAGATTGGCTTCGTCGTTGATAACATTGACTAGGTCATAAACAACCCTGCGTTCGCACCCCATAATTAAATCGAGATTACGCAGACCAACATCAAAATCGATGACTGCTGTTTTATGTCCTTTTTTAGCTAAGCCCATGGCAAACGATGCACTTGTTGTCGTTTTACCGACGCCCCCTTTTCCAGAGGTAATTACTATGGTTCTGGCCAACAGAGTCTCTCCTCTAACCTGCTTGATAGTTTAACTGACTGGTTTTTTGTATCGCTCTAAAGTTTTTCGATGACTAGAGTCTGGTCATTCAAATAGATCTGAACTGGTTGATTTCTCAGGTCATCATCAATATCTTCGCTGACCTGATAGTGTCCTGCGATGGCGACAAGCTCAGCCTGTAAATTCTGACAGTAAATGCGTGCTGAAGTATCACCTTGGACACCTGCCAAGGCACGACCACGTAACGTTCCATAAATATGAATGTTTCCATCGGCCATTAGTTCCGCACCTTCGCTGACTTGAGCTAAAGCAATCAAGTCGCCATGGCGCGTATAGCGACGCTGGCCTGATCGTATTGGTGTGGAAATAGTTTCAGAGGTAAACATAACCAGGTCAGGTTGTTCAGGCTCTTGTGGATCATCGTTAACGTCTGTAACAACATTCGATGCATCCGGTTGTTTTGATGTATCAATTTCTTGATCGACGCTGGTTTTTTCAGGGCTTCTGGCTGCCCCGACTGTTAAAACAGCCAAGTCACATTCAGTCGCTAGCGCATGTAATTCCGGGCTACCGCCGCGCACCCCAATCATGTGCATTTTCAAACTGGAAATCACTTTAGTCAATGCAGGAAAATCAAGCTCATCATCTGTAAACTCCTGTAAGTCTATAACAACAGGAGAATGAATAAAAAAGCTGGGGGCCTGATCAATCTTTTGTTTGAGTTGTTGTTGAATGAGATCCAGATTACCGTCAAACAGGCGTAAAGTTGGTAGTGTATAGCTTCCACTTCTTAATTCAAGTGCTACTGTAGTCACTGTTGTGTTGAATATCCTGATATGATTTGCAAAAATTTGTTGCATTCGGTGGTGGCTAACCGCACTGATTCTATCATATTATAATCAGTGTAAATGAACAATCCAGTTTTGAAAAATTAAAAATTCTATAAAGTGATGGTCAGAATTAAGAAACGCGCATGGAATAACTTGAACAATGATGATGTAGGATTTTTGTTTCTGACCAAACGATCTTAAGAGGAGCATCGTTGTTCTACGCGACGATTGAGATTGCGTTGGTCAGGAGCAAAAAGACAAGTCAGAATGTTCAAGTTATTTCATGCACGTTAAGTACCTGATCAGAATTAATTTAACAATTTTGCACAGGATTTTTTCAGCTTCAAGGCGTAGAAATAGGTGCATAGTGTGCTATACAACACCGAAGATGAGAAAAAAGACAAGCAACATGTTAAATTAATTATGATCGGGTACTTAGGAACGTGCACGAAATAACTTCGACAACTGGCTTGTCTTTTTGCTCATCTTCTGCGTTGCACAAACAGTTACATAGCTCACTATGCGCCTGTTTGTGCGCCTTGAATATGAACAAAAATCCTACGCCAGTTGCCGAAGGTATTTCGTGCCCATTCCTTAGGTGGTTTGATGAAATAAAGTTACCAACCTTGCTGGTCTTTTTGCTCCTGACTAACGCAATCTCAATCGTTACGTAGAATGACTATGCGCCTCTTGAGATAGTTCGGTCAGAAACAAAAATCCTGCACAATCTTGGTAACTTTATTCCGTCAAACCACTTATAATTCGCTGAATGACCAGCACTGTCATTTTTATTCCATTTCCTAACCCGCTAACGCAGTTTCCCATCTATTTGAATATGATTAATTTAGCCTTTATTCTCCGACAAATCTGTCTTTTTATCGTTGTGCCAAGCAGTTTTTTGGTAAATACAATTGCCTATAGCGCTGGAATATCACAAGCCATTGAGGCGGACGCAAAGCGCACTAAAACAGCACAACAATCGCAGTCGCGCATTAACACATTGGATGACAAAAAACAGTCAATGGTTCAACAATACCGGCAAATGCTCCGCGAGGCGGATAACTTAAAAAGTTATAACGAATATCTGCAAAATGTTGTCAATTCGCAACAGGAAGAGAAGATTTCTCTAAAACAACAAGTACAGGATTTGGAGGAAACTCAACACGAAATTGTACCGTTAATGGTATCCATGCTGAAAAAATTACACCTGTTTGTTGCAGCAGATATTCCTTTTTTACCCGTAGAACGTAATGCTCGACTGCGCAAACTTGATCAGACCATGACCAGAGCTGATATTACTGTGTCTGAAAAATTTCGCCAGATTCTGGAAGCTTACCAAATCGAAAATGATTATGGATACACCATTGAATCATATCGAGGTGAGTTAAAAATTGATAATCAAAACTTCCCTGTTGATTTTTTCCGCCTGGGTCGGGTTGCTACTTTTTATCAGACGCTGGACGGCAACAAAACCGGTGTTTGGAATCAAGGATCTACACAATGGGAACCACTGTCTGACAGTTATCAGCGTTCAATTAGGCAAGCACTGAGAACAGCACGTAAGGAGATCGCTCCTGATATGTTGGTACTACCTGTACCGACCGCAGAGGCAGCCCAATGATTGCCATAACAAATAGTGCAAAGAAAGCCACCAACATGTTGAATACTACACTCAAAACTGGGCTTGTTTTATTATTCTGGTTATCAGCCTCATTGTCACCGGTTAGCGCTGAACACACTGAGATTGACCATTTGCTGACCGAGGTACAGCAGGTGTTAAACAATGAGAATAAACTGCATCGTCAACGCGAAATTCGTTTTAAAAATAATCTTGGCCAGCAACAGCAACTGTTTGCTGAGGCAAAAGCCGAACTTGAAGAACAACAAAAAATAAGCGCAACACTGCAATCCAGTTTCGACGCTAACGAAAAACAGTTAGCTGAATTACAAACCGCCCTGGATGACCGCCAAGGTGAAATGGGCGAAGTATTTGGCATGGTTCGGCAGGTTGCTGCTGATCTGAAAAGTGATCTGGAAGGCTCGATAATCTCGGCACAATTCCCGGGGCGTGCTGCCAATCTTCAGCAGTTTGCGTCCGGTGATAAAGTGATTACTGCACAGGAGCTAAGACAACTATGGTTCTTGCTTCAACAAGAAATGACAGAATCTGGAAAAGTCATTCGTTTTAAACGTGATGTTTTATTAGGATCTGATCTATCTAAACAAGCCGCTGTGGTGCGCATAGGCACTTTTAATTTATTGAGCAGTGACGGCAAATATTTGCAATTTTTGCCCGAAGAAGAACAAGTCATCGATTTCCCAAAACAGCCGGGATCCGGCTATGTTGGCATCGCTAACGATTTTGTCAGTTCAGATCAGGTGGTAACCGATCTAGCTGTTGATCCCACCCGCGGTGGTATTCTGAATATGTTGATGAAAACCCCTGATCCAATGGATAGGCTGCTACAAGGCGGGATAGTAGGCTACATTATTATTGGATTAGGTCTGGTTGGACTGGGATTGGTGATTTACAGACTGGTCGTCCTTTATCAGCTATCTACGCGCACCCGTTGGCAGCTTGCCAATATTAGTGAACCACACAATGATAATCCATTGGGTCGGGTCTTGCAGACTGCCAGACAGGACAAGCAGGTTGATGCAGAGGCAATGGAGATCATTATTGACGAGGCAGTGACTAAGGAGGTTCCGTCTATCGAACGTGGCCAATCATTTATCAAATTGCTTGCCGCTGTCGCTCCCCTGCTTGGGTTATTTGGGACGGTTACCGGCATGATTGAAACCTTTCAGGCAATTAGTTTGTATGGTACTGGTGATCCTAAATTAATGGCTGGCGGTATTTCACAAGCATTGATTACAACTCAGCTTGGCTTGATGGTCGCAATACCTCTGTTATTTCTTCATAGTCTAGTTGCCAGTCGTAGTAAGAGCATTATTCAGATTCTTGATGAGCAAAGTGCCGGACTGATGGTTGAAAGTCTGGAGGAAAGTCGTCAATGATGTCTCAAATTGAAGCGATCAATGCGTTTATGGATGCCGGTGGGTTTGTATTATGGATGATTTTCTTTGTTAGCATGGTGTTGTGGTTTTTGTTGATTGAACGCTTATTGTTTTTTCATTTTTCATTGCCAGACTTACGTCAACGCTGGCTATCTCAGTGGACACATCGAAGTGATCACATCAGTTGGCAGGCGCGCATGTTGCGCCAAAAGCTGTTGTCAGAAGCCAGTCTTCTATTGGGTGTTAATACGCCACTGATTCGTGTGTTAATTACCATTGCTCCATTGCTTGGTTTACTCGGTACAGTAACCGGAATGATTACCGTATTTGATGTGATGGCGATTGAAGGCTCAGGGAATGCTCGCGCCATGGCATCCGGTGTATCACGCGCAACGATTCCGACAATGGCGGGAATGGTGGTAGCAATTACGGGACTCTTTCTGGAAAAACGCTACACAAATAAACTCAGTAATGAGCTGCATTCTCTATCGCGGCAATTACAGTTAAAGGCGGAATAGACTGATGCGTCGCAAACATCGACATACCAACCAGGATGAAAGCTCGGAAATTGATATGACACCGATGCTGGACATCGTGTTTATCATGCTGATTTTCTTTATTGTCACGGCGTCTTTTATCAAAGAATCTGGGATCGAAGTGAATCGTCCCAGCGCAGCGACAGGTGAACCCAATGAAACTGCGCATATTGTGGTTTCAATTAAAGGTGATGGAGAAATCTGGATTGACAAACGTCCAGTAGATGTCCGAGCAGTGCGTGCCAATGTTTTACGTTTGCATGTGGAGAACCCGTTAGGTTCAGTAATCATTGCTGCTGATCGTGATACCAAAACCCATGTGCTGGTTTCAGTGTTGGATCAGATCAGACAAGCGGGGATTCCCAACCCAGCGATTGCTACGGAGACAGAAAGCAGGTGATACACTGGTTTGTTGCTTTTTTTCTAGCGCTAGTCGTTTCTGTCGGCTTGTTCTGGTTTATGCAGTGGATGGTGATGAATAATAACTATGGGCTGCAGCAAACATCAAATCAACAACAATTCGATTTTATTCGCATACAAAAAGACACAACTATCAACAAGAAACAGCGTCGCCTAAAACCGATGCCTCAGCCAGAACCGCCGAAACAGCCAAAATTGGTTCAAACCCAGCCGACACAACCTCAGCAATCCCCAGCGCCACAGATGAATATGCCAAATATTGACATCCCAATAACATCACCACGCTTGTCAGCTAATCTGACACAGAGCATAACTGTTAGTAAAAACTTGCCAAATCAAACTCTGGGCCAGGAACAGCCCAGCAGTATACCGCTTGTGACAATGAAACCTCGTTATCCAGTGCGTGCATTGTCGCGTAATATTGAAGGATGGGTGGTCATAGAATTTACAATTACACCAACAGGCACAGTGATAGACGCCAAAGTAACGGATGCAAAACCTGAAGGCATTTTTGACCGAGCAGCATTAAATGCGATTGTGAAATGGAAATTCAAACCTAAAATGAAAAATGGTCGACCTGTTGCTCAGCGTGCCACTCAACGTCTAAAGTTTAATGTGGAAGGTCGTAGACGTTGAGACCAGTTCAGCTCCACCATGGTTTGCGTATCACAACATTACTTGGTTTGGTCCTGGTTATAAGCTCAGTCGTTTGCTTTCCGGTTTATGGCAAAGAACCATTGGTCAGCCCAGCTGTTTACAAAGCTGTTCAGAACGCTGAAAAGCATTTGGCAGATGCGGCCTATGCAAAAGCATTGCAACCGCTAAAAGCGTTAATAGCAGAAAGCAATTCAGGCAGTTATGACCAAGTCATTGTATGGAAAACCATTGGCTCTATTTATGCAGCCCAGGGTAATTATCAGGCAGCGGCTGATGCCTTGGAAAAAAGCCTTGTTGGCGATGTATTACCCCAACAACAACGTTTGGATGTGCAATTTAATCTGGGTCAGGTTTATCTCGCACTGAATCAATATCAGCGAGCATTAACAGTGCTGAAACCTTGGATAGCGCAGAATCAATCACCGACTGCACATGACAATCTTCTATTGGCGCAGATTTATACTCAGTTAAAACAGTATGATAAAGCGCTCACTTACGCCAAGCGGCTGTTAAAACTCACCAACAATCCGCCGGAAAGCCATTATCGAATGGTGATAGCACTTGATTTTGAGCTAAAAAAGTACGCTGAAGCCGGGCGTTATCTGAAAACCCTGATACAACGATTTCCTGACAACAAAACATATTGGCAACAGCTGGTAGCCAGTTATCAATACAATGGTGATTATCATCAGGCGACAGCCGTCAAAGATCTCGCTTACAGATCCAAAGTATTAAATGGCTCAGATGACATAATGCAGCTGGCGCAACTCTATAGTTATACAGGATCGCCTTATCTAGCGGCTCAACTACTTGAAAAAGAGATGGGGGATGGTGTGTTACCGAAATCGGGTAAAAATCTCACCCAATTGTCAGACATCTGGTTGCAGGCAAGAGAGTATAAAAAGGCGGCGGGCGTGTTGAGTCAAGCAGCAAAACGGCTGGATAATGGTGAGATTTATCAGCGCCTGGGTAGTTTATACATTGAGCAACAAGACTGGAAAAACGCTTATAGTGCTTTGAAAACAGCGGTACGAAAAACAGGTTTGAAAAAACCTGGTAACACTTGGTTGTTGTATGGAATGAGCGCTCATGAAATTAATCTTGATGATGAAGCGAAACAAGCATTTCGTAAAGCAATGGATTACACATATACTCGGAATCGTGCGCAACAATGGCTAAAAATCTGGAAATAAATTTAGTCACCTTTCTTGCATCCCAGCTTCAGACCATCTTCAATCGCAAAATCCTCAACGTAGTAAAGTTCCATGGATTATTCCGAATTTTGATGATTTTAATGTCCAAAGTGACATTAAGGTGGTTTGACGAAACAAAGTTACCAACCTTGCTGGTCTTTTTGCTCCTGACCAACGCAATCTCAATCGTTACGTAGAATGACTATGCGCCTCTTGAGATAGTTCGGTCAGAAACAAAAATCC
>JAZGEP010000270.1:0-2885 GCA_036478815.1 Methylococcales bacterium | reverse complement strand
GGTTACTCAACAAATATCATAGTTATGTTGGTAACTGGGGGATAGCCATTATTCTGGTGACGTTATCGATTAAAACGCTGTTCTTCAAATTGTCTGAAAAAAGCTATAAGTCAATGGCAAGAATGCGTAAACTGCAGCCGAAACTGGAGAGTTTACGAGAGAAGTTTGGTGATGACAGGCAACGCATGAATATGGAAATCATGCAGTTGTATAAGCGAGAGAAAGTCAATCCACTCGGCGGTTGTTTGCCAGTGATGGTGCAAATTCCGGTGTTTATCTCGTTATACTGGGTGTTACTGGAAAGTGTAGAATTAAGACAAGCGCCATTTTTACTGTGGCTACAAGACCTTTCCAGCAAGGATCCTTATTTTATTTTGCCTGTGCTCATGGGTATCAGCATGTTTATCCAGCAGAAGCTTAATCCAACGCCTGTTGATCCAGTGCAAGCACAAATCATGCGTTTATTTCCAGTGGTGTTTACAATTTTCTTTGCATTTTTCCCAGCGGGTTTGGTGTTATATTGGGTAGTTAATAACACCTTATCTATCATGCAACAGTGGTATATTACCCGTCAAATCGAAAAGGCTGGATAGTACTTAAATATAAAGGCTTGGGTAATTCCAGGTTTAATCCCATGATTGTTTGTACCTCCATGATCTCTTGAATATTCAGATTCGATGCGTGAAGAGTCTAATCATGTGGATGTTTCAGAATCAGAAACGATCGTAGCAATTGCAACACCACCCGGTAATGGTGGTGTTGGCGTATTGCGAATTTCTGGTAATAATCTCAATCATATTGCACAATCCATTCTGGGTTGTGTACCAGCTCCACGTCAAGCAAGTCTAAAGTCATTTCTTGATGGTGATGGTTCAATCATAGATCGTGGTCTGGCGATCTATTTCCCGACACCTCATTCTTATACCGGCGAAAATGTACTGGAACTACAAGCCCATGGTGGTCGTGTGCTGATGGGGTTATTGTTGAACCGTGTGGTTGGTTTAGGAGCAAGAATTGCCGAAGCAGGTGAATTTACCCGTCGTGCTTATTTAAATGGAAAACTTGATCTTGCTCAGGCAGAAGCCGTAGCAGATCTGATTAGTTGCTCAAGTGAGCAGGCTGTGCGTTGTGCACAGCGCTCACTAACAGGCATTTTTTCTATCAAAATCAATTCACTGGTAGATCAAACGATTGAATTAAGATGTCAAATTGAATCTTCAATTGATTTCAGTGATGAAGAGATTGATTTTCTCACAGAATTATCAGTTGAAAACAGAATCAATACCTTGCTTTCCAACATAGAAAATATTCTTGGTTCAGCACGACAAGGTGCAGTATTGCGTGAAGGTTTAACTGTAGTGATTGCAGGGCAAGCCAACACCGGTAAATCAACCTTGTTAAATCGTTTGGCCGGGCAAAATGTAGCAATCGTCAGTGATATTCCAGGGACAACGCGAGATATCTTAAAAGAACAGATTCACATCGATGGTTTACCATTACATATCATCGACACAGCTGGCTTACGAAAAACCAATGATCCAGTTGAACAAGAAGGCATTAAACGCGCAAGACAATCAATCCAAAATGCTGATTATGTGTTGTTGGTGATTGATGCACAACAGCAATCCAGTGATTACCTGGAAAATTTTATTGAATTAGCACAGATCCCGGTGATTCGTATTATTAATAAAATTGATTTGATTAGTGGTCAAGCAAAGCTAGTGGAAAAAGATCATGGTGTGGAAATCTATTTATCTGCGAAAACTGGTGAAGGTATGGACTTGCTTTATCAATATCTAAAACAAAGTGTTGGTTTTGAAAGCACCGAAGATGTTTTTTTGGCGAGAACCAGACATATACAAGCGCTGGAAACAGCTCAACAAGGACTGCTTTCAGCGTTATCGCTAATCACAACAAGCAGCGCAATCGAGTTGCTGGCTGAAGAACTCAGGTGCGTACAAATTGCACTATCACAAATAACAGGTGAGTTTGTCGCCGATGATTTGCTTGGTGAGATTTTTTCCAGATTCTGTATTGGAAAGTAAATTAGTGTTTCATAACAGTGTTGGGTGAGTACCCTCTATTTCTACTGAAACGGTTGGTTGATATAAGGCAACTGGAAACAAATAACCCACCCACCTTATTACTTGCCTTTTTGTCCGTCTTCGATCTTGTTGCTTCGGTTACATAGCTTGCTACGTGCTCTACGCAACAAGATCGAAGACAAACAAAAATTTTTTGCAATATGGGTGGGTTATTTATTTCCAGTTGCCTAAGTATTATAAATTTCACTCAAAATCAAGTGGGCTTCGGGCCTGTTTAAGCGTACTGCTTTGCACTGTATGCGTATAAATCATCGTGGTTTTTACATCACTATGTCCCAACAATTCCTGAATTGTGCGGATATCATAATTCGCCTGTAATAAATGACTGGCAAATGAATGGCGAAAAGTATGTGCTGTAGCTCGTTTAGGGGTTCGGGCATCATTCACTGCTTTTTTAATCGCTTTTTGTATCACAGACTCATGAATATGATAGCGTCTATATTCTTGCGTATCTAAGAGTCGTGTTAATGACTGAGCCGGAAAGAACCATTGCCAGATATACTCTTTCGCCGCATTTTTATACTTACGATCCAATTGATCTGGTAAAAACGTACCCGAAAAATTTTGTTTCAAATCCGCGTCATGAACTGCCATCACTTTTTGTAACTGTCTCTTTAAACCAGGCACAATGCTTTGTGGTATTGGAACAGTCCGATCTTTCTTACCCTTGCCATTGTGAATCGTCAATATACCCGCATCGAAATTAAAATCCTGTACTCGTAAATTCAGGCATTCAAATAGTCGTAACCCACAGCCATATAATAATTTAGCAACCAAATC
>JAZGEP010000269.1:0-29978 GCA_036478815.1 Methylococcales bacterium | reverse complement strand
CAATTGTTCAAGTTATTCCATGCACGTTCCTTAGGAGTGAGGATTTAATAATTTCCCGATTTTGACTTGCCTTTGGATCCCACAGAAGTACTCATAAAATAGTTGCGTAGCCTGCTATGCGCCCATTTTATGAGTACTTCTGTGAAATCAAAATGCTGTGCCAAACTTCGGTAACTTATTAAATCCTCACTGCTTAAGGAACGTGAATGACTATATTGTGCAATAGGTTTGCAATTTGCTGCGTTTCTGAAGCAGGTGAACCACCCTTATGCCCTCATTACTGCGCTTTGAAGAACAACAGTGATTTGAAAACAAAAACAAAAGGCCGGCCGCCAGTTGCTGAAGATGTGTCATGCGCGTACCTAAGTGTTGATTGATCTTTAGCAACAAACCTATATCAGAATCTCGACATTTATGCACAAACAGTATTATTATCTAACCTTAAGGAGCGAGGATTTAATAACTTCCTGATCTTGACTTGTCTTTTTGTCCGTCTTCCGCGTTGTAAAACAGTTGCGTAGCCAGCTATGCGCTCGTTTCTACGCCTTGAATACGAACAAAAATCCTGCCTCAAGATCTGGAAGTTATTAAATCCTCGCTCCTAAGGTAGATTGATTGGCCGGAGTCTTCTATGCTTATAGCAGTGCGTATTTATTCTTTATGCATGATATCTGTGCACTATAATGGTATCTGATAGAATTCGATTGTTAGTTGTAATTGTGTAATTGAGTATGGTAGTTATTTGAAAATGATATGCGAGGATAAACTATGAGCGACCAGATCCAGGGCAAGGATGGTGACGGTAAGCTGTTGTATTGCTCTTTTTGTGGCAAGAGTCAGCATGATGTACGTAAATTAATTGCGGGTCCATCTGTATTTGTCTGTGATGAATGCGTTGAGTTATGCAATGACATTATTCGCGAAGAGCTCAAGGTTAGTGTGACCGCTCCAAGTGATGAGTTACCGAAACCGCAGGAGATTAAACAAGTTCTGGATGATTATGTGATTGGTCAGAATCAGGCCAAAAAAGCATTATCTGTCGCAGTTTACAATCACTACAAACGTTTGCGTTCTCAGCAAGATGATGACGAAATAGAATTGACCAAAAGTAATATTCTGCTGATTGGTCCAACCGGATCAGGTAAGACTTTGCTAGCGGAAACGCTTGCCAGATTACTTGATGTGCCGTTTACAATCGCAGATGCGACAACTTTGACTGAAGCAGGTTACGTCGGTGAAGACGTTGAGAATATTATTCAGAAAATTTTGCAGAAATGCGATTACGATGTTGAAAAGGCTGAGACTGGTATTGTCTATATTGATGAAATCGATAAAATCTCCAGAAAATCAGATAACCCTTCAATTACCCGTGATGTGTCTGGCGAAGGCGTTCAACAAGCCTTGTTGAAATTAATCGAAGGCACTGTTGCCTCGGTTCCACCTCAAGGTGGGCGCAAGCATCCACAGCAAGAATTTTTGCAGGTTAATACCGCAAATATATTATTTATCGTTGGTGGTGCTTTTTCTGGGTTGGATAAAATCGTCAGGAATCGTTCTGAACAAGGTGGCATTGGTTTCTCGGCTGAAGTTAAAAGTAAGGATGATAATGCAGATTTGATTGAAATCATGGCTAATGTTGAGGCTGAGGATCTGGTCAAATATGGTTTGATTCCCGAATTTGTTGGACGTTTACCAGTCATAGCCATGCTGGAAGAGCTGGATGTCAATGCTTTGGTGACCATACTCAAAGAGCCAAAAAATGCACTTGTTAAGCAATATCAAAAATTGTTTGAAATGGAAGGTGTCGAGCTTGAGTTTCGTGATGATGCATTATTAAAGATTGCTTACAAGGCGATGGATCGCAAAACAGGTGCACGTGGTTTGCGGACTATTTTGGAACAAATATTACTCGATACAATGTACACATTACCTTCTGATGAGAATGTTGAGAAAGTAGTGATTGATGCAGGCGTTGTTGATGGTAAAACAAAACCATTAATGGTTTTGAGATCAGAACCACAAGTAGCATCTTCTGAAAAAAGGTTACATCATTAATTGTCAGCGAATCGGATAAAATTCACGTTCCTTTACCCTCTGTTTTATCCAATCGCTGTCTGGAAAGTGCTCATTTATAGTTACATAGACTCCGCGCTTTCGCCTTGCTCTTGAAGAAAATAAAGGGCATTCTGAGCAGTTACCCAGACACTACTGTTCTTTTGAGTGGAAGTTATATTAATCTTTGAGGCACTGTCAGTAGATTACAGATGTCTGTTGTTTCAGAGCTAGTGCTCCGTCAACATTATATTACCGGGTATAGAAAGCCGATAAATGGTCACCTGCGTTGTTGCACTCGTTTGGATTAGCCTGCTAGCCCTGCTCTCGTGCGCCTAGCAGCTAACTACTTCTCAACTCTCTATACAATCAATATAACCTTGACGGAGCACTAGGAGGCTGTCTGAGAATAGAAAGCCTGCTGCGGAAAAGCGGATTTTGGCCCATTTTTCCGATTAAATTCGTTTAATACAGCAAGTATTCGTCTTATTAGAATCGAAAAAATGGACTCAAAACCGCTTTCCCTCGCTACGGCTTCTATTCCCGGACAGCCTCCTAGGACTGACGGTTTTATTGCATCCTCAGTTCTTAAATGGTTTGACGGAATACATAGACTAAATCTTTTTATCCTCTTGCTCCTGCCTAAATACTCTCTATCGTCACGAAAAAGATCTCCATGCAACGAGGGGCGACGACGCCAAGTACGATCAGGGTTGGCCGAAATGGCCGCCGAACTCGCACTCTTTTGTACTACCACCACTAAATTTAACGTTGTGATCCCTGCCATTGAATTTTGCAACGAAAGACCCCATCTTAAACTCGAGTTAAATGTATCTGTATCGTGTTTTACTATTTTGGTTAAGGACAAATAATGACAACATCAAAAGAGATTGATCAGAAAGTGGATGGTTATCCCGTAATACCTTTGCGCGATGTTGTTGTCTATCCGCATATGGTTATTCCATTATTCGTTGGTCGAGAAAAATCAATCAGAGCGCTTGATGCGGCAATGCGTGATGATAAGCAAGTGTTACTAGTCAGTCAGAAAGAGTCTGAACGGGATGATCCTGGTGCTGATGATTTACACCAGGTTGGCACCTTGGCAAATATATTGCAGTTGCTCAAATTGCCAGATAACACGGTTAAAGTCTTGGTTGAAGGCAGTGAGCGCACCCGTATCAAGGCAATTGATACCGACAACTATGATTATTTTGTCGCTACTGTTGAACCGATGGAAGACGTGACTGGATGTACTGATATTGAGTTGGAAGGGCTGGTACGAACAGCAATCAACACGTTTGAGCAGTATGTCAAATTGAATAAAAAAATTCCGCCTGAAGTGTTAAATTCACTGGCTGGAATTGATAGTCCTGCAAGACTGGCCGATACGATTGCAGCGCATATGTCTTTAAAAATCGAGGATAAACAATCTATCCTTGAAATTGAAACAATCTCAGAACGTTTGGAACAACTTGTCGGATTAATGGACAGTGAAGTTGATATTCTGGAGTTAGAACACAGTATTCGCGGACGCGTCAAACAACAAATGGAGAAAAACCAGCGCGAATATTATCTCAACGAACAAATGAAAGCGATCCAGAAAGAGTTGGGGGATATGGATGATGTTCCCAATGAACTCGATGAGCTGGCAAAAAAAATCAGCGATTCTGGTATGCCAAAGGAAGCACTTAAAAAAGCCGAAACAGAATTTAACAAGCTAAAGATGATGTCTCCGATGTCAGCTGAAGCAACCGTTGTGCGAAATTATATTGACTGGATGGTGAAGGTGCCTTGGAAGACTCGTACCAGAGTCAGGCACAATCTAATGAAAGCTGAAGAGGTTCTTGAAGCGGATCACTATGGTCTGGAAAAAATAAAAGAACGAATTCTTGAATATCTGGCAGTTCAGCAACGAGTCAAAAAAATGAAAGGGCCAATTCTCTGTCTGGTAGGGCCTCCAGGTGTTGGTAAAACCTCTTTAGGGAAATCAATTGCGCGCGCAACCAATCGCAAATATGTACGCATGGCATTAGGTGGAGTGCGTGATGAAGCCGAAATTCGTGGGCATCGGCGTACTTATATTGGTTCTATGCCAGGTAAGATCTTACAAAATCTTGCCAAGGTGGAAACCCGTAACCCAATGTTCCTACTTGACGAAATAGATAAGATGTCAATGGATTTTCGCGGCGATCCTGCCTCAGCAATGCTTGAAGTACTTGATGCCGAGCAAAACAGTGCATTCAACGATCATTATCTCGAAGTTGATTTTGATCTTTCGGATGTGATGTTTGTGGCAACAGCAAATACCTTGAACATTCCGCCGGCATTACTTGATCGAATGGAGGTTATTCGTCTGCCGGGTTATACAGAGGCAGAGAAAATTAACATTGCTCAGCGGTATTTACTGCCAAAGCAGTTGCGCAATAATGGACTGAAAGATAATGAGCTTGAGATTTCAGAGTCTGCTATCCAAGGTATGATTCGTCATTACACGCGCGAAGCCGGTGTGCGAAATCTGGAAAGAGCAATCGCAAAAGTCTGTAGAAAGGTTGTTAAAGATCTATTGCTGATAAAGAAAAACAACAGCAAGATCAAGGTATCGAATGACAATTTGCACGATTATCTAGGTGTAGAGCGTTTTCGCTTTGGTCGAGCAGAAGAGCAAGATCAAATCGGACAAGTGACTGGGCTGGCATGGACAGAAGTTGGTGGTGAATTGCTCACCATAGAGGTCGCTGTCTATCCAGGAAAGGGTAAGATTACCCGTACCGGTAAATTGGGCGAAGTGATGCAGGAGTCAATTCAAGCTGCTGAAACTGTTGTGCACAGTCGAGCCCAGGCGTTGGGAATTGATGATGAGTTTTTCAACAAGCATGATGTACATGTGCATGTTCCGGAAGGCGCTACACCAAAAGATGGCCCAAGTGCAGGGATCGGAATGTGTACAGCGCTGGTTTCTGCGATTACCCGCATACCCGTGCGCTCAGATGTGGCCATGACAGGTGAGATCACTTTGCGAGGAGAAGTCCTGCCAATTGGTGGATTAAAAGAAAAACTGTTAGCAGCGCATCGTGGTGGAGTGAGTACTATCCTGATTCCTAAGGATAATGAGAAAGACTTGGTCGAGATTCCAGATAATATCAAAGCTGATCTGGATATTCGCCCGGTTCAATGGATTGATGAAGTGCTAGAGGTCGCTCTGTCTGAGCCACCAAGACCACAAAGTGATCGTGCCACGACGCAATCAAAAAGCAAAAAATCAGTAAAAACCGATCCTGTAACTGCTCATTAATCTGTTTGATGAGAATTATTTAAACCCCGTATTTTTTTACTTCTGATTTTCACGGCGCTACAGCGCCGTGGGACGGAATGGATCTAAACTCTTTGCGTTTCAATCGATAGTTCTGTATGAACGAGATCGATTTATTGCGCGTTGCCTAAGGAACGTGCACGAAATAACTTAGTCAACTGACTTGTCTTTTTATCCGTCTTCCGCGTTGCAGCTACGGTTGTATAGCTCGCTATGCGCCCTTCGCTGCGCCTTGAAGATAGACAAAAACCCTACGCCGGTTGACTAAGTTATTTCGTGCACGTTCCTAAGTATTGTCCTAATACCGTTATTTGTAGAACCAGCCCACATTTCTCCCCAGTTCTAATGAGCCCTCGCGAGCTCTTTGATTCCACAAAAATTTTATTCAGTCGGAAATACATACGGCTATTTCACTCGTTCAATACATTTCTTGTGAATCCAAATAGCTACGTGAACATTTCATCAACTGGTGAAAAATAAGCGCTAGTCTTCCAACAAATCCCCTTAGATTCATCTATTTTCAATTACGAGAAGTTCAGCGGCTAATGAACCAGCAAGCGCATTCCCATGGAAACTTACGATTTCTATTTAATTTCGCTCATTATCAAGTAAAATGCTGTCATATCTCGCGTTTATGAAGCAACGAAATACGGTTGATCATGGATAATTAACTGACTGTATTTCTATTCAATACACTTTATTTTGACTAGAGCTTTGGTATTCGTTTGCATGTACGCGTAGATCCGTCTTATGAAAATAACGCAACAATTCTAAACTAAGGTGGTTTGACGAAATAAAGTGACCAATCTTGCTTGTTTGCTTCTGACCAACGCAATTTCAATCGTTGCATAGAAGGACTATGCGCCTCTTGAGATGGTTCGGTCAGAAACAACAATCCTGTGCAATTCTGGTCGCTTTATTCCGTCAAACCACCTAACAATAACGTTCCATAAGGAGAAATAATATGAGTACATTTCCAATTGATTTAGGCGCATATCAGCGCATTTCCTTAGATCCAAAAGTGCCAACACTCAGTGCAGAGCAAAAATCAGCATTGGCAGCTAATATTCAGCTCTGTCGTGATGCGATTGTGTTCTTTACCTCAACAGGTGCTGCCAGAGGCGTGGGTGGGCATTCTGGTGGGCCTTTCGATACGGTTCCTGAAGTAATGATTATGGATGCGCTGTTTCGCGGTGGTCCAGATGCATTCGTGCCGATCTTTTTTGATGAGGCTGGGCATCGTGTTGCGACACAATATTTGATGTCAGCTTTGAATGGTGATCTTCCGGCAGAACGCTTGATGGAATATCGTGCGGCGCACTCACATCTCCCTGGTCATCCAGAATTAGGCTTTACACCTGGTGTGAAATTCAGTTCTGGTCGTTTGGGTCATATGTGGCCTTTTGTTAATGGCGTGGCCATTGCAAACCCGACTAAAACTTTGTTTTGCCTGGGTTCTGATGGTTCGCAACATGAAGGTAATGATGCAGAAGCGGCGCGTTTGGCGGTTGCTCAAAACCTGAACGTCAAGCTGCTAATCGACGACAATGATGTCACCATTGCAGGACATCCGTCTCAATATTTGAAAGGCTGTACAGTGGCTAAAACACTGGAAGGCCATGGCGTAAAAGTACTGGAAGGGGATGGAGAAGACCTGGATGGCTTATATCAACGCATTTGTGAAGCCATTAATACTGACGGTCCAGTTGCAGTGATCAACAAACGTCCAATGTGTCCTGGAATTGAAGGGCTGGAAGGATCGACCCACGGCCATGATGTGATTTCCGTTGATTTGGCGCTGAAGTATCTCGAATCCAATAATCAACAAGGCGCTGCCGACATGTTAAGACAAGTCGAAGCACCGAAGCAGGATAAAAATTTCCTTGGTGTCAGCGACACCTGGATTGCCAATCGGGGTGTATTTGGTGATGTGGTTGTCGATATTTTAAGCCGTATGAGTGAAGCCGAACGTGTTGACAAAGTGCGGGTTATCGATAGCGATCTGGAAGGTTCTTGCGGATTAATCACCATTCACAAAGCCAACCCTGAAGTGTTTATTGCTTCCGGTATTATGGAGCGCGGTAATTTCTCAGCGGCAGCTGGTTTTGGTATGGACGCAGGCAGGCAGGGGATATTCGGTACCTTTAGTGCGTTTTTGGAAATGACTATTTCAGAAATCACCATGGCTCGCTTGAATAACGCCAATGTGCTCAGCCACTACTCGCATTCCGGTATCGATGATATGGCCGATAATACCTGCCATTTCGGTTTGAACAATATGTTTGCTGATAATGGCTTGAGTGATGGTTATGCGACCAACCTGTATTTTCCAGCTGACGCCAAGCAAATGACAGCCTGTGTTGACAGCATCTTTTTCGATCCGGGCTTGCGTTTTGTATTCTCAACACGTTCCAAAGTACCAGGAATTCTTGATGCCAATGGCAATGATTTCTTTGGTGGCGATTATAAATTTGTATCCGGCAAAGATGAAGTCATTCGTGAAGGAACACAAGGTTATGTGGTCAGTTTTGGTGAATGCTTGTATCGTGCGCTGGATGCAGTTGAACGACTCAAAAAAGAAGGCATTGATGTTGGCTTGATTAATAAACCAACGTTGAATGTGGTTGATGAAGCGATGATGGCTAAATTAGGTGCCTCACCGATGGTCCTTGTGGTAGAAGCCTTTAATCAGAAGACTGGCTTGGGTAGCCGTTTTGGGACGCAGCTGCTGGAGCGTGGGTTTACACCTAAATTTGCACATTTAGGAACCCATATAGAAGGTTGTGGCGGTTTATGGGAACAGTTTCCACACCAGGGGATAGACCCTGCTGGTATCATGGCTAAAGTGAAGGAAATGCAGTAAAGAAAACTGATTTTATTATAGAAACTTAATCGGGGGCGGATGTGCGAAAGCAATCCGCCCTTTTGTATGTGAGCTTTCCAGAATATCAACAGTAGTTATGGAGCAGGTTTATGGACATACTTTAAACTGCATTTTTGCCAAGTGATTTGACTCCATCTCCTCGCCACTAAACATATGCAATCACAATAAGGATAATTTAATTAACTAACGAGGATGGGGAAAACCACCTCTTAAAGCTAACCAAGTGTATTGTCAATTAAATATACAATAACTGAATATTCACATAGTCAAATATAATAATAATTCAATTCCCATATCCAACTTTCTGATGCAATTGCGAATAATCACAATGGCATAAATTATGCATTGATTTTTAGAATTAAAAGCAGAGTAACTACTCAGATTGCCCTCTCATGTACAAGAGCAAGGCGAAAGCGCGGGGTTTATAAGTATCAATGAGCACTTTCAACGCGGCTATTGGACAAAATAGAGGGTAAGCTGAGTAGTTGCAAAGCTGAATTGATTTTATTAATAAGGGGGAGGGTGACATATCATGGCAATCACTAGGATTTTACAGATATGTTTTATTATTCTGGCAGCGACGCCAATATCATCGTGGGCATTATTTACACTGAATGGGCAAGGGACAGTAAAAGAAAGTTCTGCTGTTGGTGTTCCTGGTGAAACCATTGAGTATAGTTTTTCATACAGATTGTCAGATTTTCCTGGCGATACATCTTTAGCGCCTTCGCATGTTCATCGATATCCTGCCTTTAATCCAATACCACTAAAGGTTACCGGATCGATCACTGGGGAGTTCATGGGTGTGTCGCCAATCACAAGTGTTCGGCTTAGAGGCAGTGGACGCTTTGGTACATGGATATTTTTGCAGTCGAACACTTTCTTCACAGATTCACGCAATGAAGATACTTCAGATGCTCTAATCCCCGTTACCAGTTCAAGTGCTCTAGAATCCCACAGCTCTTCTATTCAAACATCTGCGTTTGAGCCTTCTGTACCCAATTTCTTTGCAGATGCTCACGCTATTTTTTTTCCACATCATGATGATTCATCAATCTGGAGAGAAAGCTCTGGGGGAAAACTATTAATACATAGAGGAGAGGGTTTTCTGTCTAATTTAAAGCTGCGTGACATACAGTGGAAGATTACTGAGACAGAAGATGATAATTCATTGTTTACAGTCGCCAATACAAATGATGAAGGAGTCGGGTCACTTCGACAGGCAATTAGTAACGCTAATAACACACTTGGTGTCAATACAATTGAGTTTGATCCGCAGTTAAACGGTCAGACTATTGTTCTTTCCAGTGGGGAAATACTCATTACCGAGGATATCATCATTAGTGGTTTGGGTGCTGATAACCTCACAATTAGTGGTAACAACAACTCTGATATTTTCCATTTCACGGGTAGTAAAGCCATCATTGATGGGTTAACCATTACACAAGCAGGTGGGGATGCAATAACAATTGAAACCACAGACATCGCTGTGACCAATTCTAATATCTCCTCAAATGCAGGGAGTGGAATCTTAAACCTTGGGGGTAATTTAACCGTATTGAACAGCACACTATCGTCGAATCAAATAGGTATTGAGCAAGCTTTCAGTGATGATCTTGATTCCAGATTAAAATTAATCATTTCAAACAGCATTATCTCAGATAATACGTTAAGCGGACTACGTATTGATGGACGTGTGCGGCGCTCTGAGTCAAACTCCTTTTCGTACCTGGTTAGGGCGAGTTTGACCGATAGTACGATTTCAAATAATGGAGGTAATGGCATAGCGGCTATTACTTCAGTTCTCTCAGTCGTTAATAGCACCATTTCAGGTAACAATGCCAAAGGTATTTCAGTGATTAGTGGGCATACGACTATTAGTAATAGTGTTGTGTCTAATAATGCAGGGGGCATTTTTGGCGATGTTATTGATGAGAATAATGCTGATCGAGATATTCCCCAAATTCCTCGAATTTCTATTAGAAACACAACCATCTCGGGTAATTCAAGAAACAGAGGTGGTGGAATCTTTGTGAATCAAGGGAGTCGATCAGCATCTGCTGGACTTTTAGAGATATTCAATAGCACGATTACTGGTAATTCAGCAACCGAAGTAGGAGGAGGGGTCTTAATTAGTTCTGATTCAGATACCTTCATTGCAGTTAATGTCGAAAATACCATTATTGCTGGCAATCGCGGGCCTAAACCAGACGTTGTTGGTAAGTTTATCAGTAATGGCTTGAATCTGATTGGTGATCTTGAAGGAAGTACAGGTTTTGAAGCAGATTTAACAGAAGCGGATATACTGAAAATTCTGGATCCGGTTTTGCAAGATAACGGTGGAACGACTCAGACACATAAGCTTGTAGCGGGTAGCCCGGCCATCGATGCAGGCGGTGCTGTAAGAGCATTTAATTGTGCAGAGACTGATCAAATAGGTCAGCAACGTAAAGGGTTGGCTTGCGATATTGGCGCTTTTGAATTTCAACAACAGGGTTCTAATGTGTTTACCGTCACCAACACAAATGACTCGGGAATTGGATCGCTTCGACAAGCTGTGATTGATGCAAACCTTTCTCCTGTTGACGATACGATTGAGTTTGATCCAAGTTTAACAGGACAAGTGATTAATCTTACCAGTGGGGAATTAGGTATTGGAAATGAAGGTTTTGTACTCGATGGAACAATTACAGTTAAAGGTTTGGGGGCTGAGAACCTGACTATTAGTGGTCAGCTGAATCCTATTGACACAAGTATTTTCGGTGTACGACTAAATGGGATATTGATTATTGACGGGTTAACACTTACTGGAGTAAAACTAGCTATATTTAGTAGAGGCTTTTTAACGGTAAAAAATAGCATTATTTCAGATAATGACGTAGGAATTCATCAAGATGTCTCAGATGACCTTGACACAGGTGACTTTGAAAATGGAAAAATAGTGATTAGTAATACGATTATTACTAACAATTTATTTGCAGGTATACAGGTTGATGGTGGTGAAAACGGCGCTTCGGCTGATTTTGATGTTAATAACAGTACGATTTCAGACAATGGAGGCAGTGGAATTGCGAATGGTGAGTCTAACTTTGATATTAATAACTGCACAATTTCTGGAAACGGTGGAGGAGCTATCTTCATTTTTAATGGACGTGCGAAGATAACCGATAGTACATTGTCGAATAATATTGGTTCTGGTATAAGTCTAAGATCTTCTACTACCGATGACGACAGTGTTGGAGCGCCAGATCCATTAATATTAATAAACACAACAATTACTGGTAACTCCGCAGCTTTCGGTGGTGGAATTAATATATCTATTTTTAGTTCTTTATTTTTTAATTTACAGGTATTGCCCGAGTTTGCGGGAATAACCTTGACCGATAGCACGATTACTGGCAATTCAGCGACTGAAGAAGGGGGAGGCATTATTTTTAATGGCAGACCGGAAATTAGTCAAGTTACCGTGAATAACAGCATAATTGCTGGTAACAGTGCACCAACCAATCCTGATGTTGCAGGAGATTTTATCAGCAACGGTTTTAACTTGATTGGTGTTTTAGGAGACAGTGCGGGGTTTGAAGAGGATATCATCGAGCCGGATATTACCAACATTCTGGATTCTGTCTTGAAAAATAATGGCGGTTCTACACAAACTCATAACCTGGTGCCAGACAGTGTAGCTATTGATGCAACAGGATCTGATTGTCCACCACCGGCAACAGATCAAAGAGGCGTACAGCGACCACAAGGCACGGCGTGTGATATCGGAGCTGTTGAATTTCAACAAACCGATGCACCAGATGCACCAGATGTACCGATAGATGTGTCAATGTGCGAGATACGCACAGAATACGAGCCTGGCGGTTGCAAAGACAAATTTAATGCCTATTCACTGGACGACCTGGACGCGTATAAAGCTTCAAACTTTGGTAAAGATGGAGGGACAAACTACCGAAATCTTGTGATCAAAGCCGATATTGGTGGAGCAGGAGATATTCTGGATATTGAGTCACCTTGCAAAATATTTGTCAGCACAGGTGTGACTCTAGCTGGAGATTTTATCAGCCTGGATGGTCGTAAAGGAGTCCGGACAAATACTATAGATATTAATGCTGGAGGTTCAGCGTGTTTGCTCTCTGAGACCGAGAGCGCAAAATTGAAGAGTCATTCAACTGTTGTCGCCAACCGATTGGTTCTACGGGCGAACCTGATTGCCAAGATTGGAGAGAATACGCAAGTGAATGTCAATGACTCATTGACAGTGCAATCGACAGGTTCAACACCGAATAGTCGTGCTATTGTCGATAAAGGCGCCAACCTGATGGTGGGTTCTGACATGAGACTTAGTAGTGGTTTTCGAGCAGTGATTCAAAACAATGCTGTTGTTGATGTGGCAGGACAGATACAAATGGATGCGGATACACTAAACGATTGCCTGGTGAAGAATTCTGCTGAGATTTCGTTCGGCAGTAAGTCGGGTGTTTGCGTAGGAGAACTACCTAAGTGAGTGTACAAAAAAGGGGGACAAATTTATTTTTATATTTTCATTAAATAAATCTGTCCCCATCTTTTTCGAAACACTCCTACTCGTGGAATAGGCAGTTTACTGATAAGCTGTTCGACATGATTGCTCAGCTTCTACAAGATTTCAAAACTGTTTTACCCAATGTCGATTTTTGGTCGCTACGATTTGTAGATAGTCAATATCAGCAAATAATGGTGCGTCAGGATAAGCCTAAACCAATCGCTCTCAGTCATAGTCAAGGCGTGCATATTACATTGATTGTTGATGGCGGAATTGGTTATGCGGCAACCTGTAATTTGTCTCCTGATGGATTGAAGCATGCGATTAATCAAGCAATCCATTGGGCTAAATTCAGTGCTGACTACTCATTGATAAAACCTCAGCATTACCCGCGCCCTCAACGCTCTGGGCACTGGCAATCAGAAATTGATACGGAATGGAAAACAACGCCAATATCTGACAAAATTAACTTACTCACTGATATTTGCCAATCTTTGCATACGAATGACAACATTGTTGACTGGTGGGCAAGTCTCAATTATTCCCAAACAACCAGTATTTTAATCACTGAAGATATCGAAATAGAACAACGCTTTTCACGCCTGTTAGCAATGATGTCAGCGCTTGCCAATCAAGATGTCGAGTCTCAACAACGAAGTTTCGGAGCAGAACACAGCGCTCAGGTGGGTTTGGAACATTTGACCCAGATTGAATTTGCTGATCAGGCACTGCGTGTATCGGAACAGGCTCAGCAATTACTGGAAGCCCCTGATTGCCCAACCGGTCAACGTGATTTGTTGCTGATGCCAAGCCAGATGACACTGCAAATCCATGAAAGCATCGGTCACCCTCTGGAACTGGATCGCATACTGGGCGATGAACGCAATTATGCTGGCACCAGTTTTGTTACCCAGGATATGTTTGGTTCTTACCAATATGGCTCCAAGCTGTTGAACATCACTTTTGATCCAGAAAACCCTCAACAAATAGCGTCTTACTCATTTGATGATGAAGGCACTCAGGCACAACCACAATATCTGATCAAAAATGGACTATTGCAACGCCCACTGGCAGGGTATATCTCACAACAACGTGCTGACTTGCCTGGTGTTGCTAACAGTCTTGCTTGTGACTGGAATCGACCTGCGATTGACCGCATGGCTAATATCAATCTGGTGGCGGGGAACTCCAGCCTGGAGCAAATGATTTCACAAACACAATCAGGCATTCTGATGGATACCAATCGCTCGTGGTCAATTGATGACAGTCGTAACAAGTTTCAGTTTGGCTGTGAATATGCGCGGCTGATTGAAAATGGCGAATTGACGGGCGTTGTTAAAAATCCCAATTATCGCGGTATCTCAGCAGAGTTTTGGCGTAATCTCAGTGCAGTTGGCAATCAACACAGCTATCAAGTTCTCAGTGTCCCTGCTTGCGGTAAAGGCGAACCAAATCAGGCTGTTCAGGTTGGTCATGCCTCACCAGCTTGCTTGTTCGAGAATGTTAATGTGTTTGGTGGCGAGTAAATGCGCATCAAAGATGATTTTTTTGCACTCAGTTCAGCACTGAATAACAAGCTTGCTTCAGAAGAAGTCTTGCTCTGCACATTTTATGGTGAAGATTCAGACTTTGTACGCCTTAATAACAATCGCATACGTCAAGCTGGCTCGGTCAATCAATATGAATTTGGTCTGCAATTAATCAATGGTCAGCGCCATTGTTCTGGTCGTTGCAATATCAGCGGTCAGCAAACGATTGACTTGGAACGGCTATCGAGACTGCTCGAATCACTGCGAGAACAAAATCAACACAGCCCTGAAGATGCTTATCTGCTCTACAATACCGAACCCTGGAATTCAGGGATCACTTCAGACAATCAACTGCCAGATTCACAGCAAATCATTGAGCAGTTGATTGAGACTGCAGCTGGACTGGATTTGGTGGGTATTTATGCCAGCGGCACACTGTATCACGGCTTTGCCAATTCATTGGGGCAACATAATTGGCAAACTCACCATCAGTTTAATCTGGACTGGAGCTGTTATCTGAGTACCGACAGAGCGGTTAAATCACAATATGTAGGAAGCCAGTGGCAACCCGGTATTCTAGAGCAGAAGTTTGACAATATTCATCAACAGCTGGCGTTGCTTTCTAAACCATCTATCGCGTTAAAACCAGGAGATTTTCGCTGTTATCTTAGCCCCACTGCATTATCTTCAATACTGGAGATTGCTTGTTGGGGAGGTTTTGGTCTAAAAAGCCATCACACTAAAAACTCACCATTAATCAAACTCAACGAGCAAAACTTAGCATTAGACACAAGAATTCGCATCAGTGAAAACAATCACGATGGTTTTACACCCACTTTTACTGAACAAGGATTTATCACACCCGATGAGGTTGTACTCATTGATCAAGGTATTCGAGCGGATTATCTTGTCAGCTCTCGCAGCGCAAAAGAATATAACAGTGTAGTCAATGCACAGTCAGAATCACCACAATCGCTTCAACTGTCAGGTGGGCAATTGGCAACCGCAGATTTACTGTCAGCCATTGATACTGGTCTGTATATCAGCAATCTGTGGTATACCAATTTCTCAGACTGTGGCAATTGTCGAATTACTGGAATGACTCGTTTTGCCTGTTTCTACATTGAAAACGGTATGATCAAAGCGCCGATCGAGGTTATGCGTTTTGACCAAAGTCTTTATGAACTGCTTGGTGACAAGCTCATTGATCTAAGCGCTGAAACAGAATGCCTTGCCAGTACAGACACTTATCAGCATCGTTCATCATCAAGCATGACGCTGCCGGGAATTCTGGTCGATAGCTTTAAGCTCAGCTTTTAAGACATAACTCCACATCTGAAAAGTTGTCCGAAGAATAAAACAATCGACTCTGGTAAAGCTATCTATACTCTTTTTACATGAAAATATAGCCTATTGTATGCGTGATATTTTGTGGAGAGTCAGGCGAGAAATCTTAGCTGTAGGCACTCTACAGCAAGATTTTCCAACGCAACTATCCGCAGCAAACTTACACACAAACTGTACGTGTACGAGATGCTAAATAGTCATGTGCTGAAAGTCTATTAATCGTGTAACTCAACGTAATCAGTAACTGCTCAGATTGCCCTCTCATGTACAAAAGCAAGGCGAAAGTGCGGAGTTTACAGGTGTAAATGAGCACTTTCCAGACAGCGCTTGGACAAAATAGAGGGTAAGCTGAGTAGTTGCTTAATCGTTTGCTTTAATTGGAATATATGCACTAAGCTGTTCGACCAGGTATTCAGTGCTTGCACTAGAAGCATGGAGATGATCACTAAAGAATGACCATTTCCCATCATGCAAGGTAAATGAGTCATTGAACCAAATATCTGCTGGGTGAATCACCATGACACCATCCTGGGTCTGCCAACGCTCAAAAAAGGAACGTGATGCTTCCAAGTCATCTAAATTCGATACTTTTAAGTCATTTAGTTTTGATCGATAAGTCTTTTCAGAAAGGAAAATTGTAGGATTAAGCTTCTTGGTACCATCTACTTTTAGATGTGAACCGATGATAATAAGATTATTTGTCAAGGCTTTAAAATGCTCAACTGTATTATCAAGAAACGGCGTCCATACTTTCAAGCTTGGTTTTTTATCGATTGATTTATCAATATTTAAGACGCTTTTTCCATATGAGCTCCAGCTTTGTGACAGCACGATATAATCATAACGTTTATCATTGCTATTATACAATTTACTTCTCAGATCATTGCATGAAATATCTGTGAAGTTATCAATGGACTCAACCCCTTTTAACAAGATACACCCCCCAGCAGTAGCAGTATCCACATCTTTCTTATCAATATTTAATGTCTTAATGAGCGGATAAACATACTGTTGTAAAACTGAGTCACCTATAAACAAGACTCTTCCATGGTTTTCTTGTGATACCTTCAATCCTCGGCTAAAATGGCTATAGAATGTTTGAGTGTTATGCTTGGTAACCTGATAAGAAAAAGGGTTTAAAATTTGAAACCGCATTCCCAGCCCATTAGTTTTACCAATTATAATTCCAATAATCGCGAAAACAGCCAAACTGCCTGTTAACGGTATTATATAAGACAGAGAAGACTTATGATCCTTATGTGCCATCCTTCTTATTGGTTTTTCAATATATCGATAGGTTAGCCATGCTAATGGTATTGAAATAAATAAAACTATAGAAAGAATAATAATTTTATTAGATGTCAATTCAAAAAATTGTATATATGAAATAATTGGCTGGTGATATAGATACAAAGGATATGATATTAACCCTATATAAACCAAAACGCTAAACCCAAGCACCTTGGAAATAGCAGTCTGATATGCAAACGCAATAAATAATGCAGTTCCAAGACATGGCCATAACGTGTTGACTCCTGGAAATGTTGAGCTTTTATCAAGCAAAAACATTGGAGAAATAATCAATACAATAGAAATTAATGAAATAATTTCTTTTTTTGTGGCATTAATGGATAGCTTAGAAAAATATTGACTTCTCATCCCCAAAGCAGTCAATGCTCCTATTATTAATTCAAAAGCTCTGTATTGAGGATAGAAATATGTTTCTATAGGTGACTTTTCAACCGAAACAATCGCCAAGAAAAAGGAAATAGAAAATAATGCAAGAACTATCAGCAAGATATTTTTAAGTCTTAATGAAGCCAGACATATCAGTACAGTTGGCCATATAAGATAAAACTGCTCTTCAACACCTAACGACCAAAGATGTATCAACGGTCTTACGGCTTCTTCTTGGGCAAAATAATTAACACCGTGCCCAAACAGTATGTTTGCAGCTCCTATTGCGGAGAAAAATATTTCTTTTCCTAAGTTATCAAATGCATGGTTATCATAAAACAACAACCCAAAAACAAAAACCATCAAGAGCGTGAGGCATAGTGTTGGTAACAGTCTTGCTATTCGCCTTTTGTAGAAACTTGCATATGTAAAAGTTCCAGCTTTAACTTCATCAAACACCAAGCCAGTTATCAGATATCCACTGATCACAAAAAATATATCAACGCCAACATAACCTCCAGATAAAAACTCAAAGCCTGAATGGAAAATGATGACGGCGATTACGGAAATAGCACGCAGTCCGTCAATATCTGATCTGTACTTCATAATAATTCCTTTTCCCAGAATTTCTTGTTTATCTGAACATTGCATCAGATATTCTATTAACAGCGTTTAGCAATAGATAAAACCACATTAAACTGTTTGTTGTATGATCTTACTAGGAGGCTGCCCGAGAATAGAAACCTACTGCGAAAAAGCGGGTTTTGGCCCATTTTTTCGATTAAATTCGTTAAATACAGCAAGTATTCGCCTCATTTAATCGGAAAAAGGGACTCAAAACCGCTTTCTCTCGCTATGGCTTCTATTCTCGGACAGCCTCCTAGCGACAACAATGATATGAACAAAAGAGTCAAGTCGTCAGTTCTAAGTTATCCGTAACAGTCTGATATTAATAAATCACCGCTAGAAGGCGATGGATTCAGAATGCCAACTAAAAGTCTAGCATAGGATTGGAAGTCTACTTAAGAACGAGGATTTAATAACTTCCGGAAGTTTGACATGGAATTTTGGTGTCACAGAAGCACTCATTAAATAGTTGCGTAGCCCGCTATGCGCCCATTTTATGAGTACTCCTGTGAAATCATAATGCTGCGCCAAACTTCAGTAACTTATTAAATTCTCACTCCTTAGAAACGTGTATGAAATAACTTGAACATGCTGGCTGGTCTTTTGGCTCCTGACGAAACGATCTCAATCGTTGCGTAGAACAACGATGCGCCTCTTGAGATCGTTTCGTCAGAAACAAAAATCTTGCGTCATCATTGTTCAAGTTATTTCAGACACGTTTCTCAGTGATGCGCGGCTTATACACTCATTGGAATTCGACGCTACCGTCAACTGATTGCCTGGGAATTGACCGACATAACCTTCGATTCTAATTTCCATACTCGCGACTTCATTTCGTTTGCCATTATTATGGTAGCGTTATTTCGTCACCCAGACAAAGTGATAATGAATGTTGTAGGCCGTATGTGCTTCTTTTAAATTGAATTTTCCTCTTAATTCTGCTTTGTTGGATTACAAATGTAGGGTACGTTGTACGCACCATTTTGGCAAAGCAACGCTAATTGCTGCGTACAACGTACCCTACCTGAGGTTCTATTATGTGTGTTTGTTGTTAATGTGACAAAGTAGAACTCAGTAGCAAGGAAAATGCTAAAGTGGTCAAGGATACAGGCCAGAATTTACAATCGGTAGAATGGAAAACCAAGGAGAAAATCATGTTAAAAAAATCAATATGGGCAGTGATTGCCGTGTTTATTGCATGGTCAATACTAGACTTCATTATTCATGGAGTGCTTCTCAAATCAACCTATCAGGCAACTGCTAATTTATGGCGACCTGAAGATGAAATGAACATGCTGTTAATGTCTGTGGTAACGCTAATTTTCAGCATCTGCTTTGTAGCCATTTATAGTTACTTAATTCACCCTAAGTCATTGGCCTCAGGTATTAAATATGGTCTGATTTTTGGTGTGGCAACAGGTGTATCCATGGGATTTGGATCCTATTGTTACATGCCGATTTCGATGAGTCTCGCAGTTAGCTGGTTTGTTGCTAGTGTTGTTGAGCTTGCTTTATCAGGTTGCTTGGTTGGTTTACTGGTAAAAACTCCCGATTAAATGTAATACATAGCTGCATACACAGTTTCCGCCAAAATCGTTGTTAACGGCTTTTGGCGGAAGCTCTGATACATCTCTCTGTCAATGGCAGACACACGATAATATCGCATCATCATCACGGACTACATTACTGAGGTTTAGAGTTTTCAACTAAGCCTTGTAACCGATAGCAGAATTACTTTAAATATGGTTGCTGCAATAATGTGCCCATGATTTCTGTAATGGGCAAAAAATCAGAGTGCTGGTTAGCCAAATCATTCAGTAGCGGCAAGGTGAGTGTGCTTGCTTGCTGAACCTCGTCGACGGCTAAGTTGATTTGTTTATTGTTCAAGCCACAGTGTTGCCTGGCAAATTTCTGCAGGACTTTCCATTTTGGCCAGCGTTTGGAACCAGTCAAGCTAAGTGCCATACTATCATTAGGCAGATAGGGCGCGGTGCTGACTACATCAAAAATGGGGGCTAGTTGACGCTCTGCTTCAGGAGTCTGCCCTATCTGAAATTGGCGCAAGTTATGATAGATAACACCGCTGTTCTTTAAATGTGCATCACCATTTTTAACCAGTACATTGACTAGCGTTAATTTGAAAAAGTCATACAAAGCCTGTTGCTGATAAATGGGCGAAACGTAGTAACGAATAGTGTTGGCACAGGATTCCAGGCTGGCATCGTATTTTTCACGCGTAGCTTTGCCCTGTAATACACAAAAGTCTTCAAAACCCAATGGCTCGTCTGTTTCATTTAGGTCAAAGCGTTTGCTGATGAGTAGTTTGCCGTTATCACTTAAATAAGTCTCTGGCACAGTCAGTCCAGCCTGTTTCGCCAGGGTTAAACAGACATATTCATTACACCCTAACTCGGGATATTCATCTCCCCAACTTTTTACGATGTAGGATTGTGTTGTTAAACTGGCTTTGGTTTTAACGATATCCAGCAGCACTTTTGGTTGAACGCCTGCTACCCCAGAGCAAGTGGCAAAGCGTGTTAATAATTGATTAAACAGTGTGGCATCATCACTGCCTAGTAAGGTTTGTAAATCGGCAAGTGAGTCGCCTTGCGCGGCTAGTGGCTGACCAGCAAGCGTATAAGCCATCCGACCTATTTGATTAGAGCCTAATAGTGCCAATACCGTCAGATCATCACTACCATATTGCTTGGCCGTGGCACGCTCAATCGCTTGTCGCAAATACCCTTCAGGCAGGTTCATTTGAAAAACCGGATGCAACCCACCTTGAAAGGCATAGCTTTCAGTGCGCAACGGCATGGTCAGAGACAGTGCTTCAGATGCATCCTGGTGATAACTAAAAACATGCTTCGCGCCAGCCTTGACTAATCGACCTGCAATGTTGGAAGTTACATAGACATCAACATCGGTCATTAGATTCTTTCATGTACAGATGACTTGCTGGCTTGTAAGTCATCTAGTGTAGGTAGCCCGATATCAGTTAATGCTAAACATTTGCCCAGCAACTCTAGAACTCTTTGCACCTTGCGAACGCCAATATCGGAGTAATCATTGCGTTCAAATGCACCAATCGTAGTTCTATCCAGGCCCGATAAGTCAGCCAACTTTTGTTGGCTCCAACCTTTTTGCTTGCGCATGGCCCGCACTTGTTCGCTGATAGCGTTTAAACCTGCATCCATATCTTTTATTTTGTCAGTATACTAGAAGCCGAATATTGATGAATATTTACATCAATAATAATAAATATATCATAATTGATGAATACAATCATCAATTTTCTGCTATTACGACATTAGCACTGCTTGCGTATGGAATAACTAAAACAATGATGATGCAGGATGTTCACATTACTTTATACACATACCTTTAGGTAGTAAAAATCACTGCTTTCATGAACACAGTCATGTCGAATGGGATGTCTCATGCGGCGGATGGCGTTCCTTATCCGCCCTACGCGGGCTAAAGGGCATAGTTTTAACTAGCGAACTGAGGTCAATATAATACTCTGACCCGTTGATACTCTGACCCGTTGATACTATATTTAATTATTTTTTCATGACTGAAAAAATCCTTACAAACGTTTAAATTCAATCCCATATTTCTTTAAGTATATCCGCAGCCGATGACTATCATTCTGTGTGCTTCGATTCTCGCGGCTGACATTGAATAATCGTCTGCCAGCTTCTGCCATGGAGCTACTTTGTTGACAGATTTTAATTACGGTGACAGTTTACTAAATATATTTTAATTACGGTGACAGTTTACTAAATATATTTAATGTTTGATCCTGTTTCCTTTATGGATTCGCACCATTTATGTTATTTAGTAAACTGTCACCGTAATAGCCCGTAATAGCCATCTTAAAATTTCGTGGCTCAATCACTTCAATTTACGCTTACGGCCTATTGCCTTGTTCACCCTGTGCTTGATTTTGCGATTACCCGCGCCAACCCCTTGTATGTTTAATAGAATGCTGTGGGATGTTTGGTAGGTTTAATCTAGGCAATCGTAGCATCGTTGCCAATCGTTTTATTGATTAAAATCGGGCTCCTATAATTCAATAAAACAGCATTATCAATAACTCAAATCCCTTTGAATAAGGGGACTCACGACTTCTTTATTTAACAATGGAGAAAATTAACCTTATTCCATACTCCTTAAATAGTCATAAATTGCTCGAATCTTGGTATTTTTCACATCACGGAAGTGAAAAACGTCACAGATTTTCCAAACTCAAAAGTATTAATATTAATTCGCCCAACCAAAATTCAATTTAGACGGAGGCAAGGTTGAGGTTATTGAGTATTTGTTATTACCTAAAGGAGAATATTATGACTTACATTATCCATCCACTAAACAACTGTGTTTTTCCGCAATCCCCTGGGCAAGCGAACAGCCCACCATTACAAAACAGGCGATATGCGCAAACCAACGTCCGAACACTTCGGTATTTATCGATATTATGCTTGCTGCTGCTCTGTTCGGCATGCACGACCGGTTTTCATGATGGCATGCGTGTCACCAACACTAGCAGCAAAATCAATATGTCAGGCTATATCACTCAGCCGGGAAGTAGCGGGGCTGATGTGCGAGTTTCTGCGCTCAACACCCTAACCAACAAATGGGACTTAGTCGCGCATTCGTCATACTCGGGTACTATTGCCAATTCGGTTAGCTACACTATGGAGGATGGAACCAAACTCTACTTTTGGAATCTCGGCAAAAACGCTCTAGCCAATCAGTATTGGAAAGCGGGCACAGCTGGTTCATTTGCCAGAGTCCGCGCCGAGTGGTTTAAGGCAGACGGGACAAAGGTAAGCAAACTGCTTAACCCCCGACGTGATTGGTTGACGTGCTTCTTCGAAAACGTAAACGGCAAGAAAAATACGCTGGATTATATTCTGCCCAACTGCTTTACTCATCGGCAAGAAGCTTATATCTATACGCAAAACTTTCGCGAGGGAGCGGTTACATGTCCTGTGCCAGCGGCTCGCCTAAGCAAAAGGAATGGGCACTACATGCTGCCCCAGGTTCCAGACTGTGCAAAAACCATCATTTCCAATCGTATGCGTGAACCCATCAAGCGTTCGCTCATCGATGGCCACTACGAAATTCAACACAGCAGTGCGGCCAATGCGCATTCCGTGGCACCAGTCACCATAGGTTCAAATACTTATGACACAGGGGGATTTTTTGGCGGGCACGAGAATTACATCCGTAAAATGGAACGGCACGTCATGGTTTATGACTACCCGTGGATGCCCGTTGGAAAGATTCCATCCTGGAATCCGGAAACGACGGTACCGGTGATGTTTCGAAGCGCGGTCGCATCACCAAACGGAAATTGTATGTCAACCACTCCCGGGTGCACTGGGTGGTTTTCCGGAAATATTTCAAACCCCTCGCCGGGAATCGCCACGCCAAGCGACATTTTGCCCAACGCGGTATGTGATATTCCTACCAGCGCAGCGCTACACGGATCCGTAAACGGTTGGCACGGTAGCGTGCATGGTGCCGTCGGAAATAATTTTGCGACTTTCGACTCACCGTCATTTCCGTTATTTTTCCTGTGGCATAATCATGTTCAGGATATCTGGCTTGACTGGAAAAAATGTTGAAAGCTTGACGACCAACTAAAACTAATATTTCATCACACGGCGGCTCTCAGAACGGGCCGCCATTCCAGACAGAGGTCAAATTATCATGAAAAAATTTATCTATTTACTTTCAGCCATGTTATTTATCGGCGCAGTTGTTTGGGGTTACTTCATTTACGAAACAACAATTAACATTAAGTCACCGGCATTACCAGCTGATCAAGCGAGTCATAATAGCAATGTGGCATCCCGTATTCAGGTCATTAAGAACCAAGTAATCCCTACAACGATGCCGACGAAATCGCCAAAATCACCCCATGTTGCGGAGTCAAAACAAAGTGTCAGCACTGTCCCAACTGAAGAGACGCAGATTCCGATTGAAGCGATTCTGGAAACAGGAGAGTCGACACATCATCATGTAGATTTCGAAGCCTTTTTATTTGCCCGGGAAGAGCGGGTTAAACTGATCGCTAATCAGTTGGA
Source organism: Methylococcales bacterium (assembly GCA_036478815.1). Lineage (GTDB taxonomy): Bacteria > Pseudomonadota > Gammaproteobacteria > Methylococcales > DRLZ01 > DRLZ01. The sequence goes on along the minus strand of JAZGEP010000269.1, from coordinate 5,926 downwards.
TGTCGTGCTGACCAATGAACCACCTAACCCTGAATGGGAGCAAGAAGTCGCGTCTCAAACCGAACAAGCCCTAGACCAAATGATTAACTTAAAAGGCGTGTCGGTATCGGATTCCGTTTGCGTTCGTTCATTATGCCGGCTTACGATCAGCGCGGAAACTGAGAGCGTTCACGAGCAGGTGAATAGCATGAGCGCAGCTATTGGACTGATGCTCGGTGGCGATTCCTGGACGAAAACCGACGGCGCGGAATTAATTTCAACCGTCTACCTTTCCAAACCTGGCGAGAAGCTGCCATTCACCGGCGACTAAGCTCGAATCATGAACTGAGTAGACCCATCCCACTACAATTCAACGAGGTCGAACCGATGGCACCGAATAATTCCATAAACGATAGAAGACAATTCTTGAGATACACGTTTGGTTTGCTCGGCACCGGTGTCGGCGAACTCACCTTTGGCCGGCAAGCGTGTCGACAAACGACACCACAGCAAACCGAAGGACCGTTTTATCCGGTCACCAAGTATTATAGCGATGACGATTGGAACCTCACTCACGTTCGCGGTCATAAGAACTCAGCACGTGGCACTCCCATAGTCGTAGAGGGAACCGTTCAGGATCAATGTTTAATACCTGTTGAGAATGCTGTCGTGGAGATTTGGCAGGCATGCGCGAGTGGCCGCTATAAGCATCCAGGCGACCGATCCGAAAACGCATTGGACCCTAATTTTCAGTATTGGGGATTCACCAAGACCGACGAAAAAGGTCATTATCTTTTTTACACCATTGAGCCTGGTCATTATGCTGTCAACGATACCTGGACCCGCCCACCGCATATTCATTTCAAAATCCATCAACGCGGGTTTGGAGAACTAACGACTCAATTATATTTTCAAGGTCATCCATTAAACGCGGATGACCTTATCCTACGAAAAATTCCCGAAGATGAACGCGTTAGGGTTATACGTTCGCTCCAGTCAATTAGTTCGAATTCAACTACCGACCTTTCTTTGGCCGCACGGAAAAGAGTGATTTTTGATATCCAAATCAAAAAGATCTGACCTAATTTCGAGGCTAAATCACTTCAACTGAAATAATTGGGGTCAGGGTAGCGGCCGACAAAAATAGGGGACAGACCACGATTAAAGACAAGATGAGATATATTTGAAAAATAAACGTGGTTTGTTCCCTATTACTATTACCCGGAATTTCCTTTGATGTTAATTTGTCGCTGTTTAATTGGGTGGTGATCGGCGGATGATATCAACCTGACTTTTGCGAGACATAGCCTTTGAGAACATCAACAACCCACTGATTGAGGCTTTTCCCGTTAGCCATCGCAGCGTTAACAATGTTTTCATGAAGAGCGGGGGGGACGCGTACATTGAATTTTCCTGAATAGTTTTTTTTCGGTTCAATTCCGCGCTTCTGACATGCGTCAAGAAATACCTTGAGCGAAATTTCGCCTTCTTTCTTCAGGTTTTCAATATCCTTTGCATAAAAATCAGCGCCACCATTCAACCTGACAAACTCACCACGAAACATTTCAATCTCAGGGTCATACTGAATCACTGCGCGATAACCATCAAAATCCATTGTGTTCATCATTGTGGTGTTACCTCGTTGTCTCTTAACCATTCGCGGATGCTTGCCACCGCTCCCTTGTCTGTATCAGGTGACGGGTGTGGCCGATGGAATACCCGAACTTCATTAAACAAAAAAACTACAATGCGGGAACCTTCTCGCTCGTCTATCTCTGCGCCAAGCGCGACAAACAATGATTCAATAGCTCGCCATTTGATATTGGCACTGACGGGGCGTGAAAAGATGGATTCGAGCGTTATACTGTGCTTCCGCTTCATGGTTGCATGGTACTAATAAATAGTACCATTGTCAATGTGCCCATGTTCCCGAAATCAGTTTCGGGAACATCTACTTTGACAAGCAGGTTTTAAGCTGTGGTCATCATAACCACACCTCGGAATTACGGTGACAGTTTGCTAAATATATTCAAGATTTGATCCTGTTTCCTTTATAGATTCGCACCATTTATGTTGTTTAGTAAACTGTCACCGTAACATCAGCAGGCAGTATTTCGGGGGAACTTCAGCTAACGATTCACAAGAAATTATTGTTGTTTTAACAAAAATATAAACTGTTATCTATACTTGTTCTAAGGTACTAAAACATGTGAGATAGCGATGAATAAAATGTTAATTCGAAAATCTGTAATCGCCACAATCATTTTTGCTTGATTTCCATTCTCGATAATGGCCAATTAACTACAAAAGGAACGCGAGAACCTTTTTAGAAATATCCATGAACGAATCCTAAAAACTAATTGATAAGCCGACTATTCGGGTGCTTTATTTTAAACTAATTAGGGGGTATCCACTTCGCTCTCGTAGGCACAAGATGTAGTATGTATGAATGAGAACAATTTTACCCAGTCTACGGTATTGATTATCAACGATATCGTGAACTTAAATTATCTCTTAAGTGACATATCATCAACTACTATATATGGGGGCTACGAGAGTGAAGTGGACACCCCCTAACTAATTTATGGATTGGAACATACTTTTTTATCACCAACCAAATATACAATCAAACGTTCTCAAGTAGAATCTAATGGAAGGGCCATCATGTCGCTGCTATCAAAACTTATCACTCTATCCATCTTGCTCATCGCTATTTCCCATGCACATGCCTGCTCACTGGACATTGATAACAATGGACAACAAGACGCTCTTACAGATGGCTTGCTATTGATTCGCCATGAATTTGGGTTAACTGGTGTTGCGCTTACCCGGAATGCGATTGGGCCTGACGCACAACGTACCGATTCAAATGAAATCGCAGCTTATATCAACAGCCAATCGTGTCAGCAATATTTTGATGTGGATGGCAATCAGTCTATAGACGCACTCACTGATGGCTTGCTCGCTATTCGATATCTGTTTGGGTTGACTGGCACAGCACTGATCCAGAATGCCCTGGCAGATAATGCCAGCCGCCATACTCCAAACGATATTGTGCAATGGTTCACTCAGAGTCAACCTCTAATGGAGATAGATACTAGTTTTGGCACAAATGGCTCTACTATCACAAGTTTTTATGACAGTGCCTATATAAGAAGCTCTGAAGGTATCAAAGAGATGAGGATTGCACCTGACGGAGGAATTATTGTCTTAGGTTCTGCGAAACACACGTTTTTAGAGACGGGTAGCCAATCAAAATATTTTCCAATACTCGCAAAATATAACACTGATGGAGTCTTGGATCTAAAGTTTGGGAACAATGGGAAATCGGATATTTATCGTAGTGGCAATTGGAGTGTAATTGCGGGAGGTTTGGGGGTTAATGATACTGGGGATATTTTTGTTGGAGTAGATGTAGAAAGCCCCTTTAATGATGCAATCCGTATTGATACCCTGAGTCTAGATGGTAAGATCAAAACTCAACCACACATATTTGCCAATTTTATTGAGAACTCGCTTGAATCCTGGCATGAGGGTATTTATTGGCTAGTAATGCGAAATAACAAGCCAGTCGTTGGAGGTGATACTGGGTCAGAAGATAATTTCTTTTCTAGCGATCCAAGTGCCTATGTTATTGATCCCTTTAATGTCCCACAGAAATATGGTGTCGAGTTTGGTGGTGATAGATGGGACGTATTTTATGATGCTGTTGTTCAATCAGATGGGAAATTACTCGCTGTAGGTAAGGCACAATGGCAGAACACTGATCCACAAGTATCTCATGCCTGGGCACTAGCACGCTTTAACACTAACGGAACATTAGATACAACATTTGGATCAAATGGAAAAGCTATGTTAAGCATTACAGATGGTTATGGTGATGCCATATACGCAGTTGCCTTGCAATCGGATGGAAAAATAATTGTTCGAGGAGTTACTGCTGGCATGGTTGTTAACAGTCCAGTTGAATTTATAGCAAGATTTAATACAAACGGAATTTTGGACACTACTTTTGGTAGCGATGGTATGGTTGACTTGGGGATGCAAGCACTTGTGTTTGGCAGTAATATTTTGATACAACCAAATGATAAAATCTTGTTTGTTCGCAGAGGGAATTCTAGCACTCCAAGTCGTCTAAAACGCTTGAACCAAGATGGTGATGTAGATATTACTTTTGGAGATGATGGAAAAGGATTTGATATAGGTGACACTTCGGTAACGCCTTGGAACATGCAATTACAACCTGATGGTAAAATTATTTTTGCAGGCACTTACTTTCATCCAAATTCTAACAGTGACTTTTGGATAGCAAGATATCACCTTTTAACACAGTAATGAGCGTAAAAATCCGTAGATGCAGGCGAGCTCACGAATTTACCAAAAGTTACCGCGTATAATTCTATTGAATAAGAGAGCGTAGGCCAATAAATCTGGGGGCACAATATTTAATTATTTTTTCATGACTGAAAAAACCCCTACAAACATTTAAATTCAATCCCATATTTCTTTAAATATGTCCGCAGCCGATGACTATCATTCTGTGTGCTTCGAGTCTCGCGGCTGACATTGAATAATTGTCTGCCAGCTTCTGCCATGGAGCTACTTTGTTGGCAGATTTTTATGACTTGTTTTAGCTGAATTGTTTCAAACAAGTCTAATTGTTTTGTGGCAGTTTCTCCTAACACCTCATTCAATAGCTGGTTGTCGTCAGCTTCAATAACTGGCTGCTGATATCCCTGCCAATCGTGGTTTAGTCGTTCAATTTCTGTTTCCACGATGTGTTCTGTGATCCGGCCTCCACTGGACAATGTTGCCATCCGTGTGATGCTGGAACTGAGATCTCGAAAATTAGCTTTCCATAACGCCTGTCTGGAACGAGCAAACTCCAGATACAATTGCTTTGCGGCTTTGTTAAAACTGACTTTATAGCCTGCCAGTCGTGTGAAATTTTCCAGTTCGTGAGTAATATTCGGCTCGAGATCCTCGATTCGATGTTTCAGTGACGGCAATGGGTAATGCCAGAGGTTGATTCTCGCCAGCAAGTCTTCACGAAAATCGCCTGTCGTTACCCGTTCAAACAAGTTGCGATTGGTTCCAGCGATTAGCTGAAAGTCGCTGGTGGTTTCCTGGTCTGAACCGAATGGAGTGAACACTTTGTCTTCTATGGCTCGCAACAACATGGCTTGTTCATCTAATCCCAGCTCTCCGATTTCATCAAGAAATAACAGGCCGTTATTCGCTTCACGCAGAAAGCCCTGGCGATCCTTGACTGCTCCGGTATAAGCGCCTTTAACATGTCCGAATAATGCTGACATGGCATTATCACCACGCAAAGTGGCGCAGTTGACTTCAACTAATTTACCGTGAAGCTGGCCACGTTGCTTTTTAAGACGATAGATGCGCTTGGCAAGACGCGACTTGCCTACTCCAGTTGGGCCAGTCAGTAATATCGGGGCTGTGGACTGAATGGAAACATGTTCAAGTTGCGATATTAGTTGGTTAAATTGTGAATTGCGGGTTTCGATTCCGCTTTTGAGGTAACTGATCGCGTCGCGTGATTCTCGCTCAAAGCGGGAAGCAATCTGGTCATATCGGGATAGATCCAGATCAATAATCTGATACTTGCCTTTAAGCCTGTCCTGTTCCGCAGTTATTGCATCAGGCGGTGAAGTTTGCAACAGTTTTCCCGGGATATAGTTTGCTTCAGTGAGCAGGTACAGACAGATCTGTATAACATGGGTACCGGTTGTAATATGAACCAAATATTCACTCTCTTCTGGATCAAAAGGATAGGTTTTTACAAAATCCAGTAGTTGTGAATACACCTGCTCAAAATCCCAGGGATTGTCATAATCCACTACATAGGTAATGACCTCGGTTTGCGGTGAGATCTGATGGATGTCATTGACGGTGATATCTGCCAGTTCTGTTTCTTTGGAATGATGTA
>JAZGEP010000268.1:0-14985 GCA_036478815.1 Methylococcales bacterium | reverse complement strand
TTGTAGGCTATGAATCCCGCGAAATTTCACTTTTCTCGGTTGGGTAAGTGTTTCACTGTTACACCGCTAAGGTTGGTTTTCAAAGGTTTCTCAGGGGTTGGCTGACGATCCTTTCTAATCAGGTTAATCTTTGCTTACCATGTTGTTTTTTCTGGCAGTGTCAGCGATTACAAGAAATGCCAAAAAGTCATACAAACCATGAGTCAGGACTGGAGCCAACAGGTTTCGCTCGCCACTGACATCCATTAAATATCCCAGATAAATTCCGACCAGACCGGTGATAATCGCATACATTCGTGTAATCGCATGCACCAGTCCGAAAATCACATTGCTGGCTAGCAAGCCAAATTGATAGCCCCCAAGATTTTCCAGCCAGGGCTGGATCGTCCCACGAAATAATAACTCTTCACCTAAGCCTGCGGCAGCAGCTAATGCAAACAGATGGTACCAACGCAATTGCGCCATGTGTTGACCTAGTGTTTCTATTAATGCCTGTTTGATTTTCTCAAATCCTGCAATAGGGTGTGCATAGAGTGCCACAAACATTAAAAACAGCGGTAATGTTCCCAATAAGCCGATGCTTATAGCATTACTGTCAAAATAGAGATGTTGATATGGAATGACATCAACAAACCAACCAAACACAACTGCTACAACTGCCAGATTTGCTTCAAAGAAAAACGCAGTTCTGAAAAAATAGGCTGGATTCATGAACCGTCCTGAATAAATTTATCGAAACGATTAGACCACACAAGTATTGGAGTTATCGCCATAAGGTTATTAAATCCTAAGCAACGATTGAGATTGTGTAGTCAGGTGCTAAAAGACGAGTCAGAATGATCAAGATAGTTTTGCACATTTCTGTCAGTTGTTGTAACACATTTCCACTCCATCGACAATTTATCTATTTGTTCTCAATAATATATTTACCATTTTAGCTGCTGAAATCACATTAGGTAAGGAGATAAATAAAAAGTCAGAAATTAGATTTTTTTCACATTTCAACTATATTTTACTTGACTCATTTAGGAACGTACATGGGACAAGTTGAACAATAAATGTTGTAGGATTTAATTTCTGACTAAACGATCTTGAAAGGAGCATGGTTGTTTTACGCAACAATTGTGAGCGTTTAGTCAGGAGCAAAAAGACAATTTAGAATGTTCAAGTTATTTCATGCGTGTTCCTTAGTACCACAGTACAACAAAGTGTAGCCTAAAGAACAATGACATTGACTCATAACCTGCTTTTTCTGATAGCATCAATTATTGTTGCTGTAGCCGCTATGTTTGTAGCATTTGAATATGTTGCAAGAATTCTGCGATCATCCAGGCAACAGACCGAAAATATAATCTATGGTGCTGTCACGCTAGGACTTGGTATCTGGTGTACACAGTATAATGGGCTGTTGTCACTTGAGTTTCCTCATCCTGTTATCTTTAACATTGTGCCAACTTTGTTATCTTTGCTGATTGCAATTCTTGCAAGCGGATTAGCTTTATGGCTGGCAACTATCATACAACAGCCGCTGATACGTTTTAGTGTTGCCACTGTTAGTCTGGTTGTCGCAATTGCATGCAGTTATTTAGTGGAACTAACGGCAATGGAAGCCTGTATTGTTGAACAATCAATGCTTCCAATGTTCATGTCTGTTCTGGTTTGTGCTGTTCTGGTTGTAGCGTCATTATGGGTAATGTTTGTTACCGACTATTTCAAAGTAGGTATGGGTCGGATTAAGCAGCTAATAGCTTCTGTAATGTTAGGGTTGGCCGTTGTTTTCCAACATTATATAGGGATGGGGTGGGCTTCTTTTATAGCAGAGCCAGATGCGGTTAATCAGCTTTCTGTTACAGCAGAATTGCTAGCTGTAGGAATTAGTCTTGCTTCTGTTTTACTATTGATGGTCGCTTGTAAGCTATTAATTAATCGACCTGTTGTTTCGATTGCAGGTGTTTGTTTGATGGTTTTCGGTGCTGAGTTTAGCATTGGTATTGTTGCCTCTTCTTTTTCATTTGTGGATGCGGGAATTGGAAGATCACTGATACAGGCAAGCATTCTTGCCGTTTTGTTGATTCCTATTTGGAGACGCATGTATACGGATGGTAAGAATCTCGACACATCAAGACGGCGTGCTGAAACGGTATTGGCATCCATTGGCGATGGTGTATTGGTTACCGATCCGAAAGGTAAAATAGAATATCTGAATCCAGTCGCTGAGCAGCTGACTGGCTGGGATACAGTTAATGCACAAGGAGAGAAGCTGAAAACGGCATTTCATCTTTGGGATCAAGAAACCCGACAACCAGTGAGTGATCCTATTGGTCTTTGTTTGCGAGAAAAACTGAATAGTGCTGATACAGTACAGGCTATTTTACGTAACCGTAATCGCAAGGCATCACCGATAGAAATTACTGCTTCGCCGATTCAAAGTTATAATAAAAATGTAGGCAATATTCTTGTTTTTAGAGATGTCAGTGCAAAACATCTCGCTCAAAAAGAACTGCAACAGGATATGGATGGACGTAAGGCGCTCAATCAATTATTACACATTCGTTCCACAGAAATGTCGATGGATCAATTGTTGAGCAAGGCATTGGATATTACACTTTCTGTGGCTTGGTTAGAAGTTGATAAAGGCGCTGTTTTTTTGATGGATTCTCAACGTAAATCACTGCGCTTGAGAATTCACAAAAATCTTAGTCCAGAAGTACAGTCATTATGTAAAAAAGTGACACTAGGACAGTGTTTATGCGGAACGAGAGCTAAGTATCAAGAGTTCGTTTTTGCAAAATGTGTTGATGAATTGCATGATGGCAAATACAAGGGGAATAATCCTCATGGTCACTATAATATTCCAATTATGTTGGATGATGTGGTTTTAGGAGTGATTGTGTTATATCTGAAACAAAGTCACAGTCAACGTCAACAAGAGGTCGAATTTCTCAGTAACATCGCCAGTGCTTTGGGGGTTTTGATTGTTCTGAATCGAAAGTCATCTAAAATTCAGAAGCTTGCTTATTATGATAAGTTAACTGGGTTGTCTAACCGCGCTTATTTACTGAAGCATTTCAAGCAAGTTGTTGCCCAGGCTAAGCGCAATCGTAAGCAATTTGCAGTGTTGTTTCTTGATTTGGATAAATTTAAAACAATTAATGACACGCTTGGACATCATTTTGGGGATGAAGTACTGAAAGAGGTTGCAAGAAGACTTGAGGCTTGTGTTCGAAAAGATGATTTTGTCGCCAGATTAGGTGGTGATGAATTTGTTATTTTACTCACTGAGGGACGTAAGCTAGGCGCCAGCAGCTTTGATTCTGCACAAACAATAGCACAAAAAACTCTTGATTCAATCAAGCGGCCTTTCTCTGTTGATGGTCACGAATTAAAGATAGGAACCAGCATCGGTGTCGCTGTTTATCCGCAAAACGGTAATTCATTGGAAACGTTATTACAGAATGCCGATGCCGCCATGTATCACGCTAAAGAACAAGGTCGGAATAATTTTCAGTTCTATAGTGAGAGTATGAATGAATCGATGTTGCATCGTTTGGAGCTGGAAGCCGCATTGCATCGAGCAGGTCAAAATGGCGATTTACAAGTGCATTATCAACCGCAGGTTGATATGGAAACCAATATGATTGTTGGGGCGGAAGCATTGTTACGCTGGAATGATTCGAAAATGGGTGTGATTCATCCGACTGAATTTATTCCGATTGCTGAAGAATCAGACTTGATTATACAGCTAGGTGAATGGGTGTTGGAACAAGTCTGCATACAGATTAAACACTGGGAACAAGTAGATCAGTATCCATCATTAGAACGGGTGGCCATTAACACATCGCTCAAGGAAATCCAACGGCCAGGGTTTGCCAGTGGGGTCTCAGCTATTCTCGACAGGCATGGGATTAATCCGGCCAAAATTGAGTTAGAACTGACTGAATCTGCTTTGGCGGATGATTCAAAAACCATTCGTGAAAACATGCTACAACTACAGGCGAGCGGGATTAAATTGGCGCTTGATGATTTTGGGACAGGTTATTCTTCTTTTGGACGGTTAAAAGATTTTCCTGTTGATAGCATCAAGATTGATCGATCCTTTGTCAAAGATATGACATCCAAGCAGAGTGATGCGGCGATTGCCAAGGCGATTGTAGCAATGGCACATAGTCTGGATATTAAAGTGCTGGCTGAAGGTGTGGAAACTCCGGGTCAGCTTAAATATCTGGATCGCTATGGATGTGACTTGTTTCAGGGGTTTTATTGTGCACCTGCACTCAATGGTGAAGAATTTGTTAAGTTTGTACACAAGCGTCAAAACGCCAGGAACAATAAAATAGCATGATTTATTCGCTTGGTGTGCTTGGAATCACCAGCCAAGCAGTATCATCAAGGAACGTGTATGGAATAACTTCGACAATTGGTGAAGAATTGGTAACTTCTCATTATTTACCGGCAGCTTATAATTCAATAGCTTAGAAGTGGTTTTAATTTTTAATGAAGTAAATGTAGAAATATCATTAAAACTCGTTCGATAAATTCAAATATCAATGACTTACAAAGGTTAAAATTAAAACGTCCACTTTTTATGCACTGTAACCAATTGATTTTAAAGGTGCCGGTAAATAATGAGAAGTTACAAGAATTGTTGTTTGTTTTCAAGGCGCTGCAACAGGCACATCGCGAGCTATGTCACTGTTGCGGCAACATCGAAGACGGACAACAAGACAAGTTAGTTGAAGGTATTGCATGCACGTATCTAAGGCAACGCGCAATCAATAACCCACCAGTATTACTTGTCTTGTTGCCTGTCTTCTGCGTTGCAACTTCGGTTGCATAGCCCGCTATGCTCCCTACGTTGCGCCTTGAAGACAAACAACAATCCTGCGCAATACTGGTGGGTTATTGATTGCGCGTTACCTAAGTACCAGCATCAAATTTATTAAATGAATGATGCTCAGGTACTTATGAGAATCACCCATCAAAATTTCTATTCTCAAACTAGCTCTGAGAGAATAAATCTGTAGATCAACATCAGAGATTCGCTGTAAAATAAACCTGTATTTAGGAGTCGCTTAGAAATCACTTGAACAGATCGTATTTCAGCTGCAGGCTATCTTTGACCGATCTTCAACCTGAAAATCATCAATGTAGCTAGTTACACCAGCGATTTTGTCCAACTGCTTAGCTACAGGTTATATATGAATCATGTTGGAAATTTTCCAAATTCCCGTTCTTAACGATAATTATATTTATTTACTGCATGATTCAGATGTAGGTGTGACAGCTGTGGTTGATCCAGCAATAGCATCACCTGTTCTCAATATGCTTACTGAACGTAACTGGCGATTGGATTATATTCTCAATACCCATCATCATAGTGATCATGTCGGTGCCAATCTTGAACTAAAGAAGATAACTAGCTGTACTATTATTGGTGCAGAAAAAGACCAACATCGTATCCCTGGTATCGATCAGATGGTTGTTGAAGGTGACCAGATATTGATTGGTCAACATCAGGCGATTGTACTGGAAGTGCCGGGTCATACCTCTGCTCATATAGCATACTGGTTTAAAGATGGTGCACAGTTATTTTGTGGAGACACTTTGTTTTCACTCGGATGCGGCAGGCTCTTCGAAGGAACAGCGCTACAGATGTGGCATTCACTACAGAAAATCAGAAGATTGCCGGGTCAGACACAAATTTATTGTGCTCATGAATATACCGAGGCCAATGGCCGATTTGCGTTACAACTGGAACCTGATAACAAGCGACTAAAAGAAGCAATGAAAATTATTCAGTGCCAACGTTTGCAAGGCTTGTCAACGATTCCTTCCAGTCTGCAGCTAGAGAAACAGACCAACCCGTTTCTGCGAGTTGATAATCCAGAATTTCAACAAGCAATTGGGATGAGTGATCTGGATCCGGTTAAAGTGTTTGCTGAGATTCGACAGCAAAAAGACAAGTTTAGGAACGTGCATGAAATAACTTGAACATTCTGGTTAGTCTTTTTGCACCTGACGAAACCATCTCAAATGTTGCGTAGAACAACGATGCGCCTCTTGAGATCGTTTCGTCAGAAACAAAAGTCCTGCACCATCATTGTTCAAGTTATTCCATGCACGTCCCTTAATGGATAAAGTGCTTGTGCCAAATTGTTCAATTAATTGTGCTCAGATACCTATCTGTCATGATGAATTGTTATGAACGAAAATAAGAATAATTTGTTAAAACCGGTTCAGATGGGTGAAGGGAAAATCGCAGCGATAAAAGTGATTTCAAGATATTCACATACGATTAGTATGATGGGGCTTTTTATCTGCTTTTGTTTTGCGATACATCCATTTTATCGTGATATTGAACAGTTTCCTGAAAACTAGAATTCGGAGCGGATGAAAAAAATTCACAAACAAACTCAAACTACTGCACAACAGGATGAGCTTTATCTAAAAGCGCTGTTTCAGGCTGAAACAGCGATGGTTCTAATCTTGTCCAAGGAAGGCAGCATAATCGATATCAATCCGGCTGGACTTAAATTGGCTGAAGTGGATGCGCATCAGAATATCCTTGGGCATCAGTTAGCCAGCTTTATTCAGCCCTCCGAGCGACAACGCTTTAAGCGTATGCACGAACACATTATTAATGGTAGTAGTGAGACATTTGCTTGTCAGATGATTGGAATGAAAGGCAGTGTTCACTCTATCGAATCGCATTCATCGCCGGTGATCGATGATCAAGGGGAGATCATTGCACATTTGTGTATTGCACATGATATCACCCAATTGAAAGCCACTAAAAATCAATTGAGAAAGTTGTCAAATGCAATTGAAAACAGCCCGAATGCCGTATTTATTACGGATACTCAAGGTGTTCTAGAGTATGTAAATCCAATGTTCTCTGAAATCACTGGCTATTCTGCAACCGATGCGATTGGCAATTCATTACGCTTGCTGAACTCCGGAGAAACCCCTGAGGAACTCTATGACACGATGTGGCGCACAGTCTATGGTGGTCAGGTCTGGCGTGGTGAAGTCCGTAACAAACGCAAGAATGGAGAAGTTTACTGGGCACAGGAATCTGTTTCTCCGATTGTAGATGATTTTGGAGTGATTACTCATTTTGTCTCAGTGCATCAAGATATTACTGCTGCGCGACAACGTTCGGATCAAAGTGATTATCATGCATCACACGATAATCTGACTGGGTTGGTGAATCGTCGAGAATTTGTGAATCGCTTGGCTCGAGTCATTTCATCAGTCGATAGTCGGACTGGTGAACATGTGATGTGTGTGCTTGATCTGGATCGTTTTAAGGCAGTCAACGATATTTGTGGGCATGCTGCTGGTGATGAATTATTACGTCAAATCAGTCGAGTGCTAAAAGAATCTGTGCGACGTCGGGATACTGTAGCGCGTTTAGGTGGTGATGAGTTTGTTGTATTAATGGAGCATTGTCGCGTTAAGCGTGGCAAGGCAATCGCAGAGAAAATTATTACCAATCTCAATCGCTTCAGATTCTTATGGGAAGACAAGAGTTTTAGTATTGGTGTCAGTATTGGTCTGTTGCCAATTACAAATAATGCACCTGTAGATACTTTGCTTAAGCAGGCAGATAGTGCTTGTTATGCTGCAAAAAACGCAGGCCGTAACCGAGTTTGCATCTATCGTGAACAGCACCAAAGAGCTTTTCAGAAAAGTGGTGAGTCAGCTTGGGTTAGACGCATTCAGAAAGCGCTGGATTATGATTTATTTGAGCTCTATGCTCAACCGATTGTGTCACTTGGGAAATCCTCACAATCAGAGTTTCAAGAAATTTTGGTGCGCATGCGCTCTTCAAAAGGCAAAACCATTTTGCCGGGTGCATTTTTTCAAGTCTCTGAGCGCTATAGTCTGATTGATAAAATTGATCGCTGGGTAGTCTCAACCACGCTGGCGTGGATGGCTCAACAAACCAGAACGGTTCCGTTGTGCTCTATTAATCTCTCAGGTGCTAGTATTAGTGATCCATTGTTTGAGAAGTTTATCCGTGATCAACTGGATATGTATAGTAACTATCAACTCGCAGATAAGCTCTGTTTTGAAATATCTGAAACACTGGTGATTGCCAATTTATCTGATGCGATACGTTTTATTCATCGAATTAAAAAATTTGGTTGTTATTTTTGCCTTGATGATTTTGGTGGTGGTTTGTCATCATTTTCGTATCTTAAAAGTTTGCCAGTTGATTACTTGAAAATTGGTGGTAGTTTTGTAAAAGAGATGGAAAACGATCCAGTACAGGAAGCGATTGTCCAGTCAGTGAATCATATCGGACGGATGATGGGGCGACAGACTATTGCCGAATGTGTTGAGAACAGAGACACTCTGGAGCGTATTAAAGAAATTGGTGTGGATTATGCGCAAGGCTACGCACTTGGCAAACCAAGATTATTACACCGTATTCAGCGAAAGAAAAAAGATCAGTTCTTGTCTGATGATGTTAGTGATCTGGTTTAAGGAATGCGCTGTAAGTAAGTTGGACATTAGTATGCACAGATTTTGGTTTGATCAATCTGATTGAGTAAAACCGCAAATGATCAAACCAGTAATAATCAAAGTGGCCCACTCAAAACTCCCCTCTACGTTCTTTTATTCATGAATAACCTAAGCAGCTACAGAGTGCACTGAATAGTGACAGTTAAACAATGACATTAACAAATCAACAAAAAGTCAACGCACTGGTTTCGCCAAATGGAAGCCTCGAGTTTTTATCGCTCAAAGAAATTGACTGGTTATCTGATAAATCCCTGTGTGGATGTTACGAGCAATTTAGACGCTGTGCATTAGCAGCCTTAAATTCTGGTGCAGAAACAGATGATAGCCGTATTGTCTTGAATCAATATTCAGATTTTGAAATAGAAGTCGTTTGTGAGCCACGTGGAATCTGTTTACAAGTTGTCAACGCACCAGCCCGGGCGTTTGTTGATGGAGAGATGATTGAAGGCATCCGCGAACATCTTTTTTCTGTGCTTAGAGATATCGTTTATACACAATATCTAATTGATGACGGGCGATTCGATTTATCCAGATCTGAAGACATCACCGATGCAGTCTTCCATATTCTGAAGAATTCAACAACCTTTCAGTCTGTTCATCAACCAGATCTGGTGGTGTGTTGGGGAGGGCACTCTGTTAGCCGAGAGGAGTACGAGTATTCAAAAGATGTTGGCTATATGTTGGGATTGCGTAAACTGAATATCTGCACTGGTTGTGGTCATGGCGTTATGAAAGGGCCAATGAAAGGTGCCGCGCTGGGGCATGCCAAACAGCGGAGCTCACCAGGGCGTTATATTGGGATTACTGAACCTGGGATTATTGCAGCAGAAGCGCCGAATGCAATGGTTAATGCTTTGATTATCATGCCCGATATCGAGAAACGACTGGAAGCTTTTGTACGTTTAGGGCATGGCATTATTGTGTTTCCGGGCGGTGTGGGAACAACAGAAGAAATCTTGTATGTGTTGAGTCTTTTACTGCACCCTGATAATCATCACCTTGAATTTCCATTGGTACTCACTGGCCCAGAATCCAGTCGCGATTATTTTTCTGATTTAGATGGGTTTTTGCGAGCAACATTAGGTAGTCAGGCATGTGATCGTTATCAGATTATTATTGGCGATGCTGCAAAAGCTTCGCAACTGATGCATCAAGGGTTGGAAAGTGTAAAGACTGACAGAGCGCAGCGTAAAGATGCATTTTATTTCAACTGGAATTTGGCTATTGACCAACAATTACAAATCCCGTTTATTGCTGACCATCAATCCATGGCCAAGCTTGAACTGAATCGCAATCTACCCGCGTATCGGCTGGCGGCTAATATGCGTTGTGCCTTTTCAGGAATTGTCGCAGGAAATATTAAGGAAGAAGGTATTCAAGCAGTGCAGCAGAATGGGCCATTTGAGTTACATGGCGATCCTGAAATACTCAAACAAATGCAAAGTTTGCTGAAAATGTTTGTCGAGCAGCGACGCATGACTTTGGCAGATAATTATCAACCATCTTATCGTATTGTGACAGGCTGAATGGTTGAAAGTACGCAATGTTAAAGAGTTTAGAGTTTAAAAGTGTTTCAGAACAAGCCAGAAAACGGCTGAACCAACACTTCATCGCCAATTTCCACATTCCCCGCCTCATGTTGTAACACAATAAACGCATTGGCCAAGCTCATAGATGTGAGTATGCCAGAGCCTTGTCTACCAGTGGTTTGCACTGTCCATTGTCCATCTTCACCTGGTTTCAGAATGCCGCGCTGGAATTCTGTGCGACCCGCTCGTTTGCGTATGTTGCTCAAGCTGGTTGCAATGAATGATGGGTTGATGACTTGATCTTTGATGCCGAGCATCTTTTCCAGTGCAGGTTTGAGCAAGAAACACCAGGTTACCATCACAGCAACCGGATTACCCGGTAAGCCAAATAATACGGCTGAATTAATATTGCCGAAAGCGATGGGTCTGCCTGGTTTCATCGCCACTTTCCAGAATTCTACACTGCCTAATTCGCTCAGTACTTGTTTGGTGTAATCCGCTGCGCCAACGGAGACTCCACCAGAGGTGATGATGAGATCAGCACTATGCGACGCGGTAAGTAGAGCAGTCTTGAGTTGCTCAGGATCGTCGGGAATAATGCCCATATCCATAATTTCTACTGGAAATTGATTGAGTGCTGCACACAAACTGTAGCGATTACTATCGTAGATGAGCGATTGATTAGGCGTGCTTGCTGGCTTTTGTCCAATATCACAAACTTCGCTGCCGGTTGAAAACACCGCGACTCGAACTCGGCGATACACTGTTACTTCAGCGATGCCCATAGAAGCGATAATGCCGATATCTGGTGGTGTGCATAAGCGTCCAGCTGTCAGTACACAATCACCTGGCTGGATATCTTCGCCAGCTTGACGCACATTTTGTCCAACTGAGTGACGCGCATCAATACGGATCACATCATTGTCCAGTTCGACATGTTCCTGGATAATCACTGTATCTGTGCCATCCGGGATGGCTGCTCCGGTCATTACTCGCACAGTTTCGCCATGCTCAACTGGTGAGTTAAACGGCTTGCCAGCAAATGCCGAACCGATCACTTTCAGATCAGCTGTATGTCCGGTTGATGGTAAATCAGCAGCACGCAATGCATAGCCATCCATTGCTGAATTGGTTAGCGGCGGCACTGATAATGATGATGTAATGGCTTGATACAAAACCCGACCACATACTTCTTGTACCGGTATCTTTTGATAGCCGTTAACAGGTTGAACTGCATCCATAATTTTTTGTAATGCATCATCGACAGGTAAGGTACCAAATTCGGGATTGTCCGAGCAGTTGGGTTGGGTTTTAATCATGTTGGTTGAGAATATTATTTATTATCTAAAGAAGCTTGCGAATGTAATACAACTGGTTTCAATATGTTTGAATGTAGTACATTCAAATAGTTACGGGTGGCTACTTGTGGGTCGGAGTGGCCATAGATTCCCTGAATGACAGCAAGACAATTAGCACCAGCAGTGACTAAGTCTCCAGCATTTTCAGGTGTAATGCCGCCAATGGCAACGATCGGTATATTGATCTGGAATCGGGCGTTGGTTAGTAAATTAATATCGGCTGGTGTTGCATTTGGTTTGCTGGCAGAATTGAAAAATCGTCCAAAGGCAACATAGTTAGCGCCTTGCGATTGAGCCTGGAGCGCAAGCGCCAATGAGTTGTAACAGCTCACCCCGATGATTGCTTGCTCGCCGAGCAATTCGCGTGCCTGTTTTATATCAGCATCATCTTTGCCGAGATGAACCCCGTCTGCTCCAATTTGTGCTGCAAGTTGAGGATCATCATTAATAATGAATGGGATTTGTGATTGACGACATAGACTGAGTAACTCAAGTGCTAATGATTGTGCCGAGCCGGATGTTTTATGACGCAACTGGACAACGTTAGCTCCGGCATTTAACGCTACTTTTGTTGTGTTGATTATTTGCTGATCAGGTAATGAATGATCAGTAATAATGTAAAGTCCTGATGATGGAAATTGTTTGCTCATAGTTGATAAAAATTAGTGCTGCATAGAGAATTCCCGAGCTACCCGGTAATGGACTCCGGCTTGGTCAGATTCTGACACCATCAGGTAGAAACTATGCACAGTCCACTTGAAGGATTCAAAATGTTGTAATTCAGGTTTGTTGTTAATTTTACGTATTAGACTAACATGTGGTGTAAAAATTTTTTCCTGATTACGGCACCCGCACTTTGCAGAGAAAATCGCGCAGTTTCGTGCAAGTTCGGTTAACTCATCTGGATACTGTTTTGGGCCCGCCCATAACACCTTGGCGCGGTTGAAATAGTCATAATGATCAATGATCAGGCTAAATGGTTTGCAACGAATGTTCTGAACCTGTTCTATCAAGCAATCTTCAGCATTAGTCTGACCGATAAAATGCAAGGTCAGATGAAGGTTTTGTGCGCTTACACAATGTGTTTCTGGTATTTGCTGGATAAGGTTTATAAAACAATTACGGATAGTATCATCTGGATATAACGCAAAGAACAGTCTGGGCATGGCTTAGTTTGGAATAATGAGCCGAAAAGTTAAATTGATGCGAGGTGTATCCTGACGACGTGTTTTGGGAAGACAATGTCGCCAGTGGTGTTGCAGACTACCAGCCATAATCAGCAAACTACCATGTTCAAGATTGATATCAACGGTTTGATGGTTTTTTCTGTGGCGCAATTTAAACAAGCGCTCTGCACCTAGCGAGAGAGAGGCGATTACTGGATTAATCCCCAGTTGTTTTTCCTTGTCTGCATGCCAACCCATTGAATCTTGCCCATTGCAGTATAAATTTCCCAGTACACTATTGAAGTTACAATCACTGAATTGACTAATTTGTTGTTTAATCTGGCTGAGGACTGGAATCCATTGCAAAGGTTTGTGAGTCACTCCTGAATAACAATAAACAGCATTTGAATCTCCGTACCAACACACCAGACGTGGAGCAGCCACTTGTTTGCCCATAAAGCTTAGTGTTTCGTTTCGCCAGTCTAACTGGTTATAGAGTTGCTGGTAAACATTGTCTGCGATTTGTGGAGCAAGAAAGTTTGAGTGATAGCGTATCTCTCCATCACTAGAAGCGAGATTCTCAAAGTCAGTGCTGATGTTGGTTTTCGTCATTACTGTTCCAGAATATCATGCTTCTCTTTTTAACAATTTAACAATTGGATCAATGAGCAGGGGTAATTTTGTCAGTGTAGTGATTATATTCATGGTATTTGAGTGATAAATTTACCGGCATATTCTATACGACGATTGAGAGTGTTTAAGCAGGAGTAAAAGGACGAGTCAGAATGATAAAGTTATTGAATTTCCATTCCTTTATATTGCACTGATGCACAATAGTTGGCATGATGACGCCTGTTATCTTGGTATGGCGATTGCTTTATGGCTCAATATTTTGAAATTCATCCTGAAAACCCCCAGCTGCGTTTGATTCATCGCGTAGTCGATTTACTCAATACTGGTGCGGTGATTGTCTACCCAACTGATTCTTCTTACGCACTTGCTTGTCGTATTGATGACAAAAAAGCATTGGAGAGAATCCGCAGCATCAGGGATTTAGGCGATCAACATAATTTCACATTGGTTTGTAGCACTATGGCGCAGATTTCTGAGTTTGGCAAGATAGACAATGATGCACATAGAATGATCAAAGCATTGACTCCAGGACCATACACTTTTGTCTTGAAAGCTACTCGGGAATTACCAAAGCGTTTGCTACATGTTAAACGTAAAAGTGTGGGTTTTCGTATTCCTGATCATCAGGTCGCGCTGGATCTTCTGGAGAATCTTGCTGCGCCTTTGTTCAGTACTACAATGATTTTACCTGGTGAAGATCACGCGCTTGAAAGTCCTTGGGAAATCCGTGAGCAATTAGAGCATCAGGTCGATTTGGTTATTGATGCAGGATATATTGCGTATCAGCCGACAACCATTATTTCTTTCATGGAAGATGAGCCAGAGGTTATTCGCGATGGCAAAGGGGAATTGGTCGATTTTCTTCAAACCTAAGGAGCGAGAATTTAATCACTTCTGGAAGTTTGACATAGCATTTTGGTTTCACAGAAGTACTAATGAAATAGGCGCATAGCAGGCTATGTAATTATTTTATTAGTACTTCTGTGGAGCCAAAAGGCAAGTTAAAATCCAGAAGTGATTAAATCCTCGCTCCTAAGCTAGACTGTTCCGGTACAATACTGTGATGGATTCTACAGTTGCACAAACATTTGCTATTTGGGTTTTGCCAGTTCTGTTTGCCATTACTGTGCATGAGGTGGCGCACGGTTGGGTTGCTCGGCAACTAGGCGACAATACGGCATGGATGATGGGTCGATTAACCTTAAATCCGATTAAACATATTGATCCGGTTGGTACGATTCTGGTGCCTGGTCTCTTATTTCTGACTTCAGGGATGATTTTCGGTTGGGCGAGACCGGTGCCAGTCAATTGGCGTAATCTGCATGATATCAGGCGAGATATGTTTTTGGTTGCACTTGCAGGACCTGCGGCCAATCTGATGATGGCGATTATTTGGGCGTTGTTGGCAAAAATTGCGCTGACAGTGCAAGTTCCTTATTTCTCCGTTCCTTTTGCGCTGATGGGGATGGCCGGCATACAAATTAATCTGTTGTTGATGGTGATTAACTTATTGCCAATTCCACCGCTGGATGGGGGACGGATTCTTAATGCGTTATTACCTCCATCCTTGTCTGATGTGTACCAGCGGATAGAGCCATTTGGACTGATTATTATGGCTGTGCTTTTGTATACTGGAATTCTTGTTGGTATTATCATGCCAATGATGGGGTTTTTCTATCAAATCATTCTGTCAGTGGCAGGGTTGAGTTAATTTGGTTGTCGAAGCATTATCTCCAGAGCTAACAGTCTTGCAACAACAGCAGGAGG